>DASYPG010000568.1:0-10665 GCA_036006885.1 Burkholderiales bacterium
TCGAGGTGGCGCTGGAGCTCCGCGCGCAGACCCGCTTCGATCGCGCGCTCGCGGCTGCGCGCCGCCGCGGTTTCGGCGCGCGCCTTGTCCTCCTGCGCGCGCCGCGTGTCGAGGATCGGGATCTCGCTCGACAGGCCGAAGAAGTTCGCCGCGCCGAAGGGCCCGTTGGTCCACGTGCGCCCGACGCCGATGCTCGGCACCGGAAAGCGCTCGCGCTGGGCGAGCTCGATACGCGCCTCGGCCGCGCGGGTCTCGGCGCGCGCGGTCTGCAGCGCCGGGCTCCTGTCGAGCAGAGCGTCGGCCTCGACCGAGGGCGGCGGCCGCAGCGACTCGAGCGAGCCCTGTGCCTGCGGCCGCCAGCCGCCGGCGCCGGCGAGCGCGGCGATCGCCGCGGCATGCTCCGCCACTTCCGTTTCCGCGCGCTGCACGCCGACCGAGGCGAGCGAGAGCTCCGCGTCGGCGCGGGCGAGGTCGTAGCGGCTCGCCATGCCGTTGTCGTGGCGGCCGGCGACGATGTCGCGGATGCGCTCGATCTCGGCGCGGGCGCGCCGGCGCAGCGCGAGCTGCTCCTGCGCGACGAGCAGCCGCGCAAACTCCAGCGCGGCGCTTTTCTTCGCCTCCCCGAGAGTCGACTGCACCTGCCACTGGGCGCGCTCCACCTGCCGCTCTGCGGCTTGGACGCGCGCCGCGCGCTGCCCGAAGATCGGCACCGGCAGCTCGAGCGAAGCCTGGTCCTGCGAGTTGGCGTCGAAGATGGTGCGCTCGCCGCCCGAAGGCCGGGAGCGCCCGATGGAGAGGCTGGGGTTGGCGAACGCGCCGGCGGCGTCGCGCTCGGCGCGCACCGCGTCGGCGTCGCGCTGCGAAGCCGTCACGCGCGGCCCTTCGCTCACGATGCGCAGCACCTCCTCCAGCGTAGCCTTCTCGGGAAGTTGACCGAATGAATTGCAGGAAACAAGCGCGAGGAGCGCGCTAAGTCGCCTCATCGAGCTCCTCAGGCGTGACGTAGCGCTCGGCAGCCGTCATGTAGTAGACGGCGGGAAGGAGGAGCAGCGTGATCACGAGCGTGGTGACCATTCCGCCGACGATCACGAGCGCGAACGGGCGCTGCGTCTCGCTGCCCACCCCGGTGGAAATCGCCATCGGCAGCAGTCCGAACAGCGCGAGCAGCGCGGCCATCAGCACGGCGCGCAGCTTCTCGACGCTGCCCTCGACCACGGCGGCCGAGAGCGCTGCGCCCTCGCGCCTTCGCGCCTCGATCGCGCTCACCACGAGCAGGCCGAGCAGCGACACCTGGCCGAGCAGCGCGATGAATCCGACGATGGCGCTCACCGAGATCGGCATGCCTCCGACCCAAAGCCCGAACACCCCGCCGGTGAGCGCGAACGGGGCGGCCAGCAGGATCGCCGCGGCGGCGCGCCCCGACTGGATCGCGGTGTAGAGGAGCGCCAGCACCGCGGCAAGCGCGATCGGCACGATGATCTGCAGCCGCCGCACGGCGCGCTGCTGATTCTCGAACTCGCCGCCCCAGGCAAAGTAATACCCCTCGGGCACCTTGACGCCGGCACCGACGGCAGCGATGGCGTCGGCCACCACCCCGCCCATGTCGCGGCCCTCGACGTTGAACTTGAGCGCAAGGTAGCGGCTGTTCGCCTCGCGGTAGATGTTGGCCGCGCCGGCGGCGATGCTGATCTGCGCCAGCTCGCGCAGCGGCGCGCTGCCGCCGGCGGGGCGCGGCACCGCGAGCTCGCCGATCGAAAGCTGGTTCTCGCGCGCCGCGGCCGGCAGGATGAGCCGCACCGGCACCGGGCGCTCGCCTTCCCAGAACGTGGTGGTCACCTTGCCCGCGAGCGCGGTGCCGATGAAGTCGTTTGCGGCTGCGACGGGGATGCCGGCGCGGGCCAGCGCCTCGCGGTCGAGCCGGATCTGGAGCTGGGGCACGGTTGCGTCGCGATACAGGCCGAGGTCGACCACGCCGGCGAGCGGCGCGAGCTTCAGGCGCGCCTGCTCCAGCGTGTCGCGCATCACCTTCATGTCGGTGCCGTAGATCTTGAGCACCACCTTGCCTCGCACCCCGGCCACCGCTTCCTCGACGTTGTCCTTGATCGGCTGGGAAAAGTTGTAGCTCACGCCCGGAATCTCGACGAGCAGCGCGCGTATCTCGTCGATCAGGCGGTCCTTGTCGTAGCCCTTGCGCCATTCCTCGCGCGGCCTGAGCCGCACGAAGGTCTCGCTCATGTTCGGGTTTTCGTTGTCGGTGCCGTCCTCCGGGCGGCCGTCCTCCGACAGCACCTGCGACACCTCGGGGAAGGTCAGAATGCGCTTGCGCACCTCGACCAGCATGGTCTGCGCGGCCTCGAGCGCGATCGACGGCGGCATCTCGACGAACACCACGAAGTCGCCCTCGTCGAGCTCGGGCAGGAACTCGGTGCCGAGCCTGCTTCCCAGAAACACGCTCGCGACGAGGAAGGCCACGGCGACGGCGAGCATCGGCGCTCGCGCGCCGAGCAGGCGCCCGACCCAGCCGCGGTAGCGCACCCGCACCTTCTCGATCCAGCCCGGCTCGGGACGGGGGCGGCCGCGAATGAAGCCGGCCGCGCACAGCGCCGGGACCAGCGTGAGCGAAAGCACCAGCGCCGCGACCAGGGCGAACGAGTACGTCAGCGCGAGCGGACGGAAGATGCGGCCCTCGACCTGCTGCAGGGTAAACACCGGCACCAGCGCCGCGATGATGATGAGCATCGCGAACAGCGTCGGCCGGGCCACCGCCTCGGCCGACCCGATGACGAGGCGCAGCACCTCGCGCCGCGTCGCCGGCCGCTCGTGCTGCAGCGAGCGCAGCACGTTCTCGACCAGCACCACCGCGCCGTCGACCAGGATGCCGCAGTCGATCGCGCCCATCGAGATCAGGTTGGCCGGCATGCCGAGCAGGTACAGCCCGAGGAACGCGCCGAGCAGCGCCAATGGAATCACCGCCGCGACGATGAGCGAGCCGGTGAGGCTGCGGAAGAAGAGCCACGCCACCGCCACCACCAGCAGAAAGCCGTGCAGCAGGTTGTGGTTCACCGTGTTCAGCGTGTTGCTCACCAGCAGCGTGCGGTCGTAGAACGGCACGATCTGCATGCCCTTGGGCAGGATCTTGGCGTTGAGCTCGGCGACTTTCTCGTGCACGCCTTGCAGCACGAGCGAGGGGTTCTCGCCGCGCCGCATGAGCACGAAGCCCTCGACCGTCTCTTTCTGCTCGTTCCAGCCAACCGCGCCGCGGCGCGGGGTGTTCGACTGCACGATTTCGGCGATGTCGCCCACCATGACCGGGGTACCGTCGCGCGCCTTGAGCACCGTGCGGCGGATGTCGTCCACCGAGGCGATGTAGCCGATGCCGCGCACGGTGAGCTCCTGATCGCCGTGGCGCACGAATCCGCCGCCGACGTTGACGTTCGTCTTCGCGAGCGCCTCGCCGACCTCGGTGAGCGTGATGCCGTGCGCGCGCAGCCGGTCCGGGTACGCGCGTACGTGGACCTCCTTGAGATAACCGCCGAAGGTCACCACGTCGGCCACGCCGGGCACCTGCTTCAGCACGCGCGTGATGTTCCATTCGAGCTCGGCACGCGTCTGGTAGAGGTCGTGGCGGTCGCTCGTGACCCGGAACTGGTACACCTCCCCGAGCGGGGTGGCCTCGGGGGAGAGCTTCGGCGTCACGCCGTCCGGCAAATCGGCCTGGGCCATGCGCTGCGCCACCTGGATGCGCGAGATGAACGGGTCGGCGTCGTCGTCGAAAGTGAGCGTGACGAGCGAAAGGCCGAACAGGCTCTCGCTCCGGAGCTGCATCATGCGCGGGGTGCCGTTCAGCACGCGCTCGAGCGGCACGGTGATGCTGCGCTCGATTTCCTCGGGGGCGTAGCCGGGCAGCTGCGCGATCACCGTCACCTGGGCGTTGGTGACGTCCGGAAAGGCTTCGATCGGCGTGTTGAGGTAGGCGTGGACGCCGAAAGCCGCCGCGATTAGGACGGCGAAGATCGTCGCCACCCGGCGGTGGACGCAGACCTCGATCAGGCGGTTGAGCATCGGCTAGAGGAGCTGCTCGGCCTCGCGGTCGACGAGGAGCGCGCCGCGCATGACCACCCGCTCGCCGGGCTGCAAGCCTTTCAGCACCCGCACTTTGCCGCCGCGCTGGTCGGTCACCTCGATCTCGCGCGGTACGAACTTGCCCGGCTCGGACTCGATGTACACGATGCGCTTGCCGCCCTCCTTGAGCAGCACTGCCGTCACCGGCAGCCAGATCTCGCCCGGCCGGCCGGGGGCGAAGACCGACACGCGCACCAGCAGCCCGGCGCGCAGGTCTGCCGGCGCGCGCTCGAGCTCGACGTAGAACGGCGTGCGCCGCGTCTCGGGATCGCTGCGCGGGGCGACCCCGGCGAGGCGACCCGCGAGGTTGAGGTTGAGGGCGCTGATCTCGACCTCCGCCTTGGTCGCCTTGGAGACGAGGCTGATCTCGTTCTCGGGCACGTCGGCGACCACCCACAGGCCGCTGGGGTTGCCGATCTCCACGAGCGGCTCCCCGCCCGAGGGCACCGTCGCGCCGCGTGTCACCTTGACCGCCACCACGATGCCTTCCGTGGGCGAGCGCACTTGGACGCGCGTGCCCTCCCCCGGACCGGCGAGGGCCGCGCTGCGCTCGGCGCGCTTCAGCTCCGAGTCGGCCTCGTGCGCCTTCATCTCGGCCTCGAAGCGCTCGACCTCGAGCCCCACGCCGCGCTTCGCCATCTCGCTCTGCCGCGCGAGCACCTCCTGCGCGAGGCGGGCCTTAAGCCGCGCCTGCTCGAGGCTGGCGCGCGCCTGGAGCACGTCGGCGCTCTCCAGGACGAAAAGCGGCGCGCCGGCGCGCACCCGCTGCCCCGGCTCGACGAGGACCTCGGCGACGCGGCCCGAGAACGGGGCGGTGACCGCCGACAGGGCCTTCGGGCGAAACGCCGTGCGGCCGAAATAGCTGCGCACGCCCTCGGCAGAGGTCGACCCGACCGGCTCGATCTCGAGGAACTGGCGCGAGATGTCGGCCAGTTTCACCTCGCCCGGCCGGCGCGGATCCGAGGAGCCGCTAGTAGAATTCGGCGCCGGCTTCTCGCACGCGACCAGGCAAAGGAAAACGAGCGGCCAGATATTGCCGCGTAGCACCACGCACCCTCCCCGATGCGATGAAAGGCGGGCAGGTTACACAAGAAGATGCGCCGACGCCTGTCTCTAAGCTTGCATTTGGTAATGGTTATTTCGGTCCCATGTGCGTACGGGGCGCGTCCGTTCATCACCGACGACGCGCGCGTCGTCGACCGGGGCGGCTGCCAGATCGAGACCTTCTACAAGGAGCAGCGCGCCTACTCGGGCTCGGAGTTCTGGTTCCTTCCCGCGTGCAACCCTTTCGGGGTCGAGTTGACCGCCGGAGGCAACCGCATCGAGGGGGAACACTCTCTGGTGCTGCAGGGCAAGACGCTCATCAAGCCGCTCGAAACCAACGGGACCGGTTTTGCCCTGAGCGTGGGAACCTTCTATGTGAACCCTCAGGACGGCGCCAACGTGTGGAGTCCCTACGTGAACGGGATCGGCAGCTTCTCGTTCCTCGACGACCGGGCGGTGGTCCACGCCAATCTCGGCGCGATCCGCGACCGGGTCGCGGGCTTCGACCGCGGCACCTGGGGGCTCGGGCTCGAGGCACTGCTCGTCGCGCCGCGGCTCTACGGCATCCTGGAAACCTTCGGCCAGTACGGCGACAAGCCGACCCAACACGCCGGGCTGCGCTTCTGGATCGTGCCGAACAAGCTGCAGGTCGACAGCACTATCGGCAACCAGAACGGCGAGCCGCCCCAGCGTTTCTACACCGTGGGGATGCGGCTGCTCTTTTGAGACATCAGAGGACCGGCGCGACGCAGGCGAGAAGCCTCAAGCGGTGGTCTTGATGCCGAGCTCCTTCAGCTCGCCGACCTCCGCGCCGTCGTCCATGGAGAAGCGGTCACCGAAGTCGAACAGGTCCTCGTTCTGGAACCCCGGGTAGTGCTGGATCTCCCACCAGTTGTGGTCGAGGTCTTCCATATAGAAGGAGTACACCCCGTGCTGCATCACCGGCTTCAGCACCTGGCGGATCTTGTACTTCTCCTTGTTCTTGAGCGCCGCCTCGTAGGCCGCGTCGACCTCTTCCTTGGTCCTCACGTCCATGCCCCAGTGGTTGAGCACGTTCACCGGATGCACCGCCTCGCCGACCTCGACCGCGACGATGTGGAATTTGAGGCCGAGGCGCACCACGACTGCAGGCTTGGCGTGGCGCACGCATTCCAGGCCGAGGAACTCCTCGTAGAACTTGCGCGACTCCTTCAGGTTGTACACCTCCATCGTGCCGTGCGAGAGCACGAATGCCTTCACGATGGCGGCTTCGTTCTTGGGATCGGCGATGCCGTCCTGGATGATCTCCCGCGTGGCGACGCTCATGTGCTCCTCCTCATCAGGAAGCCGAAATCTTGTCGGCCTCGGTTAGGAAAGAATCGGCGAAGAATGCCTCGGCTGGCAAGCCGCACTGCGAACCGAAGTCGGCGCGCGCGGCGTCGACCATGACCGGGGCGCCGCAGGCATAGACCTCGACCCCCGACAGGTCCGGGAAGTCCTGCATCACCGCGCGGTGGACGAAGCCGGTGCGGCCGCTCCAGTTGCACTCGGGCGTCGGATCCGAGAGCACCGGCACGAAGCGAAAGCTCGGCCGGTTCCATTGCTGCGGTATATCAAGCATGTAGAGGTCGCGCCGCGCGCGGCAGCCCCAGTAGAGGGTGACGGGGCGAGACAGGTTCTTCTCGAAGGCCGCCTCGCACATCGCCTTGATCGGGGCAAAGCCGGTGCCGCTCGCCACCATGACGATCGGCTTGTCGGAGTCCTCGCGCAGGAAGAACGTGCCGAGCGGGCCTTCGAAGCGAAGGATGTCGCGCACCTTCGCCTTCGAGAACAGATGGTCGGTAAAAAGACCGCCCGGCGTGTGCCGCACATGGAGCTCCAGATACGTCACGCCCTCGGGCTTCGGCGGCACCGCGATCGAGTAGCTGCGCCGCTTCTGGTCCTTGAGCAGGAGGTCGATGTACTGGCCGGCGAGGAAGCGGAAGTTCTCGTTCATCGGCAGGCGCAGGCCCAGGACCGCGACGTCGGGCGCGGGCTTGTCGAGCTTCTCGACGCGGCAGGGAATCATGCGCGGCCGGATCCCCGCCATGCCTTCGAGCTCGCGCACCTCGACCACCAGGTCGGAGAGCGGCTGCGCCTGGCACAGCAGCGCGAAGCCTTTCGCCTTGTCGCTGTCGGGCAGGTAGGTCGGATGGACCGCGCCGTAATTGACCTTGCCCTCGCGCAGCGTGCCGCGGCAGGTGCGGCACACGCCGGTGCGGCAGCTGTAGGGCATCATGAATCCGGCATCGAGGCCCGCCTGCAGGATGTTCTGCCCTTCCTTCACCTCGAAGCTGTGGCCGCTCGGTTTCAGCGTGACGTGGTAGCCCATGCGATGGTAGCCCTTGCGATCCTCGAAAGCATGCTCAGATTATCACCGGCCGAGGTAGGCCCGCTCGATATGCGGATGGCCGCGAAGCTCGCCCGGCGGGCCTTCCGCCACGATCCGGCCTTCCTCCAGTACGTAGGCCCGGCGGGCGAGCTCGAGCGCCATCGCCACGTTCTGCTCCACGAGCAGCACCGCGACGCCCGAGGCATTGATGTGGCGCACCACGCGAAACAGCTCGATCACGATTGAAGGCGCAAGGCCAAGCGAAGGCTCGTCGAGGAGCAGCAGTCGCGGGCAGGCCATCATCGCGCGGGCGATCGCCAGCATCTGCTGCTGTCCGCCGGAGAGCGCGCCGGCGGGCGCGCCGAGCCGATCGCGCAGCACCGGGAAGATGCCGAGCACGGTGTCGAGGGACTGCGCGCGCCGCTCGCGCGCCGCGCGGCGGTAGGCGCCAAGCTCGAGATTCTCCCGCACGCTCATGCCGCTGAAGAGGCGCCGCCCTTCGGGCACCAGCGCGATGCCCTGTTCGCAGAACCGGTGCCGCGGCAATCGGGACAGGTCCCGCCCGGCGAGCACGAGGGCGCCTGCGGCAAGAGGGTGCAGCCCGGCCAGGGCATTGATGAGCGTGGTCTTGCCGGCGCCGTTGGGACCGACGATCACGCCGAGCTCGCCTTCTTCCAGGCGCAGGGACACACCCGACACGGCCGGTGCTGCACCATAGGTCACGGTGGCGTCGCGCACCTCAAGCATGGACGCTCCCCAGATAGGCGCTCACCACCTCGGGATTGCGCATCACGTCGCGCGGCCCGCCCTGCGCGATGCTGCGGCCGTAGGTAAGCACGACCACCCGGTCGGCGAGCTCCATCACCGCGCGCATCACGTGCTCGACGAAGACGATGGTGGCGCCCTGGTCGCGGATGGCGCGGATCAGGCGCAGCGCCCCGTCCATCTCCGCCGGGGTCAGGCCGGAGAGCACTTCGTCCAGGAACAGCAGCTTCGGCCGCGACGCAAGGGCCCTCGCGAGCTCGAGAAATTTGCGCTGGTGAAGATTGAGCTCGCCCGGGTACCGATCTGCTTTATCGCTTAGGTTGGTAAATTCCAGCCAGCGCCAAGCCTCCTCCTCGGCGCGGCGGCGGTCCATGGCAATCCGCCCGAACATCGGCGGGAGCGCGATGTTCTGCAGCACGCTGAGGGTGGAGAAGGGCCGCGGGATCTGGTAGGTCCGGGCGATGCCGGCGCGCGCGATGCGGTGCGCCGGCAGGCCCACCAGCTCCTCGCGCCCGAACCGGATCGAGCCCGCGTCAGGGGCGTAATGGCCGCTCACGACGTTGATGAGCGTCGACTTGCCCGAGCCGTTCGGCCCGACCAGTCCGAGAATCTCGCCTCCCCTCACCTCCAGGTCGACACCGCCGAGCGCCTGAACCCCTTTGAACGCCTTGCGCACGCCGCGGATCACGAGCAGCGGTTCTGCGGAAATTCGTGGGGTCGAGGGTGACGCAGGCGCTGCAGCGGCAACCGGGCGATGTGCGGGCGCCTTTTTCCTGAACCGCTTGAGAAGCTGGCCGAGGATGCCTTCCGGCATCGCGACGATTACGGCGATCAGGATCAGCCCGGAGAGCGCGCGTCCGACGACCGCGGCTTCTCCGCTCGTGAAGGCATAGAGGAGGAGCGTAATCGCGATCGCGCCGACCGCCGGGCCGAGCCAGTGCCGCGTTCCCCCGAGAGCGCTCATCAGCACCACGTTGACTGCGAGGGCGATAGAGAAGGTTTCCGCCACGGTGACATAGGAAACGAACACCGCGTGGATGCCGCCGGCGAGGCCCGCGAGCGCGCACGACAGCGAGAACGCCGCGAGCTTGAAGCGCAAGGTCGGCACGCCCATCACTTCGGCGACGTCCTCGTCGTCGCGGATGGCGAAGAGTCCCGTGCCGAGGCGCCCGTGGTAGACGGCGTAGGCGATCCAAAGCGTCAGCATGGCCGCCGCCAGCATCAGCAGGTACAGGGCGCCGGAGGGCGTCGGCGCGATCTTCGGCACGTCGGACATCACCTGGATCCCGGGGCCGCCGTCGACCGTGTTGAGGATCACAGTCGCCAGCACGAAAGTGATCGCGAGCGTGAGCAGCGCGAAGAGCTCGCCGCGCAGCGCACGGACCCGGAATACCACCGCGCCGAGCGCGGCGCCGAGCGCCGCCGCCGCTAGCGCCGCGAGCGGCAGCGTCCAGAGAAAGGGCCATCCCAGCTTGCCGGCGAGCGCCGCGGTCGTATACACCCCCGTGCCGAAGAACGCGGCGTGTCCGAAGGAGAAGTAGCCCGAATAGCCGCTCAGCAGGTTCCACGACGTGGCAAGCACGACGGCGTGCGCGAGGAGGTAGAGCAACGTCTCGTAGAACGCCGGCAGGCCGGCGAACGGCACGGCGCACAGGAGCACGACGGCGGCGGCGAGCGCGGCCCGCATCAGAACTTGGCCGGCCGGAAAAGAAGCAGGCCGATCAGAAGCGAGAAGGAGACGAGCGGCGCCCAGGTCGGCGCTGTGACCGCCATGGTGAGAGCCTCGCTCACGCCGATGACGACGCCCGCCACGAGCGGACCGAGCGCGCTGCCGAGGCCGCCCATCATCACCGCGGCGAATACGACGCCCATCCAGGCGTAGATCTGCACCGGCGCAAGCGTATGGTTGAGCGCCAGGCAAAGGCCGGCGACCGCGGCGAACGCAGCGGCGAGGCCCGACACGAGGTAACCGAGCAGCTTCTCGTTGACGCCGAACGCCGCGGCCATGGCAGCATCCTCGGTCGTCGCGCGCATCGCCTTGCCGAGATCGGTAAAGCGCAGCACTGCCCACAGAGCGAGCGACAGCCCTAGGGCGAAAACGAGCGTCAGGAGGTCGGGAAGCGCGAGAAAGAGCGGCCCAAGGCGCCAGCGCACGCCGGCATACGCGCTTTCCATGCGGTGGAAATCCGCGGTCCAGATCCATTGGATGCCGGCCTCGATCATGCTGGTCAGCCCGAAGGTGACGAGGAGCGTGTTGAGCAGCGACACCGAGAAGCGGGTGAGGAACCAGTGCAGGGCCATGCCGGCGAGGAAGAAAAGCGGCGCGATCACCGCGAGCGCGACGAACGGGTCGAGCCAACCCGACAGTTGGAACGTGAGGTACC
>DASYPG010000569.1:0-3497 GCA_036006885.1 Burkholderiales bacterium
GGCGTCAAGGTGAGCCTCTCGATCGACACCACCGGCACCTACGGCTGCGATTACTTCGAGGCCATGCGGATCCTCTACAACCTGCACCAGCATCGCATCGGCGCTCGCGCGCCCCTCACCTCCAGGCGGCTGGTGCAGCTCGCCACGCTCGACGGCGCGGTCGACCTCGGCATCGCCGAGCGCACCGGCTCGCTCACGCCCGGCAAGCGCGCCGACCTCATCCTCGTTCGCACCGGCGACGTCAATATCGCCCCGGCCGGCGACCCGTACGAGGCGCTGATCTCGTTCGCGCAGCCGCGCAATATCGACACGGTCGTGGTCGACGGCCGCGTCCTGCGCCGTGGCGGCGAATTCACCGCGCTCGACTACGCCGAGGTGCTGAAGGACGCGAACGAAACCGCGGCCGCGCTGCGTGCCCGGGCGAACTGGACCTGAAGCGCAAAGGGGAGTCACGTATGGTGGTCATCGTCTTTCGTTCCCGTATCCGCGCCGGAACCGAGCAGGGACTCATGGCCGACGGAGAGCGCATGTACGAGCTCGCCTCCGCCATGCCCGGCTTCGTTTCCTACAAGGATTTCGCCGCGCAGGACGGAGAGAACGTCACCATCGTCGAGTTCGACACCCTCGAGCATCTCGCCGCATGGCGCAACCACCCCGAGCACAGGCAGGTGCAGCAGAAAGGGCGCGAGCGCTATTTCTCCGAGTACCGCATCCAGGTCTGCAGCACCGTGCGCGACTACGACTTCAAGCGCGAGTCCTGATCGCGCGCGTCAGCCTGGTAGACGCTTATTGCCTCGTTCCAAGGTAGACGCCGCCCGCTGCGACGGCGAAACCGGCGAGCGCTGCGGGGCTCAGCGTCTCGTGAAACGCGAAGAAGGCCATGATCGCCGTCACGGGAGGCACCAGGTAGAACAGCGCCGAGACTCGGCTCGCTTTCCCGCTTCTCAGCAGCACGTAGAGCAAGCTGAAAGCCCCGATCGAATTCGCGAGCGAGAGCCACGAGGACGCGAGGATCAGCGTCCAGTTCCATTCGACCTGGAGTCCATCTAGCCGCAGCGCGGGAAGGAACACCGCGGCACTCGCGGCCGCGAGCTGGATGAAGCTGCCCGTACGCAGATCCATCGTGCTGCAGAACTTCTTCTGGTAGAGCGTGCCGCAGACGAAAGCCGCCAGCGCCCCGAACGTCGCGGCGTAGCCCGCCCAGCCCGCGCCGCCGAGCGAGGCCTGATCGACGACAACCAGCACGACGCCCATCAGGCCGACGCCCAGCCCGAGCCATTGCCGCGATCCGACGCGCTCGCCGAGGAACGGCACCGCGCCGAAGGCCGTGAGGAGCGGCGCTAGGCCGTTCACCAGTCCGGACATCCCGGCGCTCACGCCGAGCTCCAGGCCAAGGTAGGCGCAGCCGAGCGCCACGCCCTGGATCAGCACGCCTGCAACGGCAAGGTGCGCGTAGTCCGCGACCTTGTCCGGCCACGGGGCTTTGGTGGCGAGCGCGATCAGCAGCATCACCGCCGCGGCTACGACAAACCGGATCAACAGGAGCGTGAAGGGGCCCGCATAGGGCAGGCCGACTTTTCCCGCGATCCACGCGCTGCTCCAGAGAACGACGAACAGCAAGCCGAGCGAATTGATTGCGGGCGCCTGACGGGCGGTGATGGTGTGCATGGGCCAAGTCTCGGTGCGCACTTGTCATGCGCAGATCGCATGAATCTGAAGCCCACAGATTGCCCGCCCCGCAGGGTAAGCTCAAGCGATCATTGATCATCGTATGCATGCGCATTCCGCATCCATGACCGACGCCACCGATCGACGGAGAAAGGCCCGGCGCCACCCGCCGCGAGGGTGGCGAGGCCGGCGAGATACAGCAGGATGACCTCGTACCCCACCGGGCCGAACTTGGTGCCGTTCGCGGTGACTTCCACGAGCTTCACGGAGAAGAAGCCGTAGGGCAGATGCACCGTAAACAGCGCCGCGAGCAGCACGACGGCCATCGGCACGCTGACGAGCGGCACGAAGGCGCCGGCCAGGATGGCGCCGCCGCCGACCAATTCCACGAGGGTCGTAAGCCACGCAAACAAATGCGGCGCGGGAATGCCGAGGATATGAAGAATGACCGCGAAGGTCTCGGGGCCGCGCGAGAGCTTGGCGTAGCCGTGCACGATGAAGCCGTAGCCCACGATCAGCCGAAGCGGCAGAAAAGCCCATTGGTAGAACATGAGTTGTCCTTGGTTTGGCGAAAGCCGATTGGTCTCGGCAGGCGCACGCCGCCATACATCCGGGCTCGCCGCGCGGGATTGCAGGTGTCACGAGGCGGGCGGGCCGTTTGAGGAACCTGCCGCTCGCCGCAAGGTCGCCGCGACTATTCCGGCTTCGCCGCCATGGCCCGGATCAGGGTCTCGAGCTGCGGGCTCATCGGCAGGTCGAGGCTCTGCCCCGCGGTCCCCCGACCCTCAGCCACGGGGGCGGGCAGGCGCTGCAGGAACCAGCGCTTGTACTGGCGCTCGATCTCGCCGTCCTCGGCGAGGTCGCGGAAGGCGCGCTTCACCAGCTCGGCGAGCTGCGGGTCGTTCTTGCGGAACATGATCCCGTACGGGTCGTACGAGAGGAACTCGCCGACCACCTGATAATCCTTCTTCGCTTGGCGCTGGGCGAGGAGGCCGTAGAGCAGCACGTCGTCGGTGGCGAAGGCATCGGCCCGGCCGGCCGCGAGCTCGGAGTAGGACTCGGCGTGGTCGCGCGCGCTTTTCAGGCGGAACTCCAGCTTGAAGCGGCTGGCGATCTCGCGCATCGCGCTTTCGTTGGTGGTCCCCGCGCTGACGACCACCGTCTTTCCCGCGAGGTTGCGGTATGAGCGGATCGGCGAGCCGCGCTTCACCAGCAGCTTCGTGCCGGCGACGAAGATGATCGGGGAAAAGGCGACCTGCTTCTGGCGCTCGAGGTTGTTGGTGGTGGAGCCGCATTCGAGGTCCGCCTTGCCCGAGACGATGGCGTCGATGCGGGTCTCGGAGGTCACCGCCAGCCACTTGAGCGCCAGCTCGCGCCCGAGCGCCTCGCCGATCGCCTCCGCGAGCTTCCGGCACAGCTCGATCGAATAGCCGATCGGCTCGCCGCGCGGCGAAAGGTACGAGAACGGCACCGACGCTTCGCGGTACGCGATGGTCAGGCTGCCGGCGGCGCGCACCTTCGCCAGCGTTCCGGTCAGCTCGACCGGAGTGTCTTCCGACTGGGCGAGCGCCGTACCCACGTGCAGCAGCACCGCCAGGCACGCCGCCAGGACGTGCTTCATGCGCCTACGCCGGAACGGCGGCGCCGGCCTCGATGCGCCGTTCGTTCTCATCCGCCTCGGTGGGCGCCAGCAGCTCGCCTTCCCACTTGGCGACCGCGGCCGAGGCGATCGAGTTGCCGACCGCGTTGGTCGCCGAGCGCCCCATGTCGAGGAAGGTGTCGACGCCAAGGATGAGGAGCAGCCCCGCCTCCGGGATGTTGAACTGGTT
>DASYPG010000570.1:0-3124 GCA_036006885.1 Burkholderiales bacterium
TAGATGCCCGGTCCACGGTCCAGCACCATAAGGCCACCTGGGCCCAAACCAAGAGTCTTGTCCTCGAGTTCATTTATGAGCTCGCACTGAGGGATCGCAACCACGAATCGTTCGATCGAGTAGAGCAGCGGTTTGCCACCCCGACCCATTTCGCCGATTTGCGCCTGGCTGTAAGCGCCAATAGTCCAGCGCTCGTCACGCTCATCGCCCACACGGCCCTTCGTAAGGCAGATAGTCGGTTGAATATCCTTAGCGCCGCTAAGTACGGACTCCAGGGCCTGTTTTACCTCGGGCAGGAGCTTGATGCGCAGCGGTCGGATGTCGGGCATCTAACGTGGATTGGTTGACAAAATAGGTGACACTCGTGGCGGCTTGCAAACCACCAAGATGTAACGCCGGCTGTCATCCTTCCTGCACTTCAATCCGTTACGCACGAATTCAGTCTAATGGAATCCGGCGGGGGAGGCTGTGGAGGAAGACACTGCGCTAGGACCGCAAACGCCTAAGCGAGCGCGACTACTGGATCAAGTGCGCGACGCCATTAGGCGGCGTCATTACAGCCTGCGCACGGAAGACACGTACGTCCACTGGATCAAGCGGTTTATCTATTTTTCCGGCAAGCGCCATCCGGCCGAGCTTGGCGCGGCGGAGGTCACGGCGTTCCTCAACTACTTGGCGCGCGATCGCGACGTCGCAGCTTCCACCCAGAATCAGGCGTTGTCTGCACTCCTGTTCCTGTACCGGGAGGTGCTCGCGACGCCCTTGCCCTGGCTCGACGAGCTGGAACGGGTGAGGCGGCCTGCGCGCGTGCCGACGGTGCTGACCCAGGAGGAAGCGCAACGCCTGCTTGCGCAGATGAAGGGAACGAAGTGGCTGATGGCGAGCCTGCTCTACGGCGCGGGGCTGAGGCTGCGCGAGTGCCTGAAGCTGCGAGTCAAGGATCTGGACTTCGGCTATCGCCAGATCGTGGTGCGCGATGGCAAAGGCGCCAAGGATCGCGTGACCATGCTGCCGCAATCCGTGCATGCGCCACTCAAACGCCATTTGATGCAGGTTAGGGTCCTGCACGAGCGGGATCTGGCCGTGGGATACGGAACCGTGGAGCTGCCCGATGCCCTTGCCCGCAAGTACCCTCGCGCAGCTTGCGAATGGGCGTGGAAGTTCGTGTTCCCGTCGCACAAGCTTTCCACCGATCCGCGCAGCGGGGCGTTGCAGCGGCATCACGTCTACGAGAATTACCTCATCCGCGGCGTGAAGGGGGCGGCGCGTGCGGCGCATATCGCCAAGCACGTGACAGGGGCGCGGGCGCCGTGACGAGCCCGCTCGATCGTCGACTAGGCTGAGGGCAAGCTGATCCGCTTTTCCTCGACGGCGTGGCACGCAACGTTATCGATGACCTGCGGACGCTCGCGCCGGCAGCGCTCGTTGGCGTGCGGGCAGCGCGGATGGAACGCGCAGCCGGGCGGCGGCGCGAGCGGGTTGGGCACCTCGCCGGCGATCGGCACGCGCGGCTTGCCGCTCATCGCGAGGTCCGGCACCGCGTCGAGCAGCATGCGCGTGTACGGGTGGCGCGGCTTGGCGAAGAGCCGCGCCGTCGTCGCGAGCTCGACGATCCGGCCGAGGTACATCACGCCCACGCGGTCGGCGATCTGGGACACCACCGCCAGGTTGTGCGAGATGAAGACGTACGTGAGGCGCAGCCGTTGCTGCAGCTCGCTCATCAGGTTGAGGATCTGCGCCTGCACCGAGACGTCGAGTGCCGAGGTGGGCTCGTCGCAGACGAGGAAATCGGGCTCGCCGGCGAGCGCGCGGGCGATCGAGATGCGCTGGCGCTGACCGCCGGAGAATTCGTGCGGGTACTTCTCGCCGTCGTCGGGTGAAAGCCCGACCTGCACCAGCATGTCTCCGATTTTTGCCTTTGTCCCGAGTAGTTCGATGGGTTCGGCGACAATATCCTTCACGCGCCAGCGCGGATTGAGGCTGGCGTAGGGATCCTGGAAGATCATCTGCATGCGCCGGCCGCGGAACTCGACGCGGCCGCTCGTCGGCGCGTGCAGGCCCACGATCAGTCGCGCCACGGTCGACTTGCCGCAGCCCGACTCCCCCACCAGCGCGAGCGTCTCGCCGCCGGCGACCTCGAAGCTCACGTCGTCCACCGCGCGCAGGTTGCGTCGCGGCGCGCGCTCGATCACGCGGTTCAGCCACGGCGCGGAGACGTCGAAGTCGCGGCTGACCTGTGAGAGGTTGAGGAGGCTAAGGAGCGGCATGCAGCCAGCAGGCGGCGGCGCTCGCGCCCGCCGGCAGCAGCTCGGGCCGGGCCGCGAGGCAGCGCTCGAAGCGCTTCGGGCAGCGTGGGTTGAACGGGCAGCCCGGCGGAATGGCGTTGAGGCGAGGCATCGCGCCTTCGATCTGCGCGAGGCGGCGGTTGCGCTGCGGGGTGATCTTGGGGATCGAGCCCATCAGGCCGGCGGTATAGGGGTGGCGCGGCGAGTGGATCACCTCGCGCACCGGGCCGAGCTCGACCAGGCGGCCGGCGTACATCACCGCGACGCGTTGCGCGGTCTCGGCGATGACGCCCATGTCGTGCGTGATCAGCAGGACCGCGGTCCCGCGCTCGCGCGCGAGGCGCTTGAGGAGCGAGATGATCTGAGCCTGGATCGAGACGTCGAGCGCGGTGGTGGGCTCGTCGGCGATGAGCAGGCTCGGCTCGGCCGCGAGCGCGAGCGCGATCACCACGCGCTGGCGCATGCCGCCGGAGAACTGATGCGGGTAGTGGTTGAACCTCGCTTGCGCGGCTGGAATCCCCACTTGGTCGAGAAGGGACAGGGCGCGCGCCCGCGCCTCGCGCGGCGAAAGCGGCAGGTGCGTGAGGATGGTCTCCTCGAGCTGTGCGCCGATGGTGTAGAGGGGATTGAGCGAGGTGAGCGGGTCCTGGAACACCACGCCGATCCGGCGGCCGCGCAGCCGGCGCAGCTCCTCGTGCGGCAGGTTGTCGATGCGCCGGCCTTCGAGGCGCACTTCGCCCGCGGCGATGCGCCCGGGCGGCTCGATCAGGCCGATCACGGCAAGGCCGGTGAGCGTCTTGCCGGCGCCCGATTCGCCGACCATGCCGAGCACCTCGCCC
>DASYPG010000571.1:0-8760 GCA_036006885.1 Burkholderiales bacterium
GACGCCGTGCCTCACCACGGCCTGCCCGGGCTCGGTGAGCTCGCAGTTGCCGCCCTGCTCGGCGGCGAGATCCACGATCACGCTGCCGGGACGCATCGAGCGCACCATGTCGGCGGTGATCAGCTTGGGCGCGGGCTTGCCGGGGATCAGCGCGGTGGTGATGATCACGTCGACCGCCTTCGCCTGCGCGGCGAACACTTCGCGCTGGGCCTTCTGGAAGCCCTCGCTCATCACCTTGGCGTAGCCGCCGACCCCCGAGCCCTCCTCGGCGTACTCCACGCCGACGAACTCGCCGCCGAGCGACTTGATCTGGTCGGCGACCTCGGGCCGGGTGTCGTTGGCGAGCACGATAGCGCCCAGGCCAACCGCCGCGCCGATCGCCGCAAGGCCCGCGACGCCCGCGCCGATGATGAACACCTTCGCCGGCGGCACCTTGCCGGCCGCCGTGATCTGCCCGGTGAAGAAGCGCCCGAAGGCGTGCGCGGCCTCGATCACGGCCCGGTAGCCGGCGATGTTCGCCATGGAGGACAGCGCGTCCAGCTTCTGCGCGCGCGAAATGCGCGGCACGCTGTCCATCGCCAGCACCGTGGCTTTCTTTTCCGCCAGAGCCTGCATCAGCTCCGGGTTCTGCGCCGGCCAGATGAAGCTCACCAGAGTGGTGCCTGCGCGCATCTGCGCGAGTTCGGCCGTGCTCGGCGCGCGCACCTTGAACACGATGTCGGCGCTCTCCCAGATGCGCGCCGCGTCGGCCAGCTCCGCGCCTGCGGCGCGGTACGCTTCGTCGGGGAAGTTCGCAGCGTCGCCGGCGCCCGATTCGACAGCGACCCGGAACCCCAGCTTGATCAGCTTCTCGACGACTTCCGGAACGGTGGCGACGCGCTTCTCGCCGGCCGCGGTTTCGCGCGGCACTCCGATCAGCATGAAGGGACCTTCTGCGGGGAAAAGGTGGGCCGGATTCTACCTTGGCGGCCGCCACAGCGAGCGCTCGATCGCCTCGAACAGGCCGTGGATCGCGAGCGCGAGCGCGGCGGCGGGCAGCGCACCGGCGAGGAGCACCGCGTGATCGTTGAGCGCCAGGCCCTGGGCGATGCGCTCGCCGAATCCGCCCGCGCCGATGAAGGCGGCGATGGTGGCCGTGCCCACGTTGATCACCGCCGAAGTCTTGATCCCGGCCATGATCGTGGGCAGCGCGAGCGGCAGCTCCACGTGCCGCAGGATCTGGGGAGGCGTCAGGCCGAGCGCCGTGCCGGACTGGACCAGTCCCCTCGGCACCTGGACGAGCCCGGCGTGGGCGTTGCGCGTGATGGGCAGCAGCGCGTACAGGAATAGCGCGATGAGCGCGGGCCACACGCCGATGGCGCCGGTCAGCGGGATCAGAAACGCGAGCAGCGCGAGCGAAGGGATGGTCTGGATCAATCCGGTGGCGACCAGCACCGGCTGCTCGAGCAGGCGCCGCCTCGCGGCCAGCATGCCCAGCGGCACCCCGATCAGGATCGCCGCCGCGAGGGAGGCGAACACCAGCACCAGGTGCTCCGCGAGCAGGCGGCCGGAATCAGGCGCGAACAGCGCGGACCAGAGCGAGCGCCTGCCCTTGCTCTCCCCGCCGCCCAGAAACTCGGCTGCCACCTGCGTGAAGGGAACCTTGTCGATCTCGGCACGCGCGTTCAGCCGCACCATCATCGGGTTGTCGATCTTCCCTGCAAGCCTCTTCCACGCGGCAAAAGCATCGGGAAACCGCTTGGGCACTTCGGCGCGGTAGAGCAGCACGGCCTCGTACGAGGGGAAGTACCGGCGGTCGTCCTCGAGCACCGTGATGCCATAGCGCTCGATCTTCGCGTCGGTGGAGTACAGGTCGATCACATCGAGCTCGCCGGCGGCGAGCGCCTCGTAGGCGAGGCCGTGATCGAGCCCGCGCGGGGCTTGCGGAAGGCCGTAGGCTTGCTTGAGGCCCGGCCAGCCGTCGCGGCGGCCGAGAAACTCGTGCGACAGGCCGATTCGCGCCGCGGGATGCTTCGCAAGCTCGGAGATCGTCTTGAGGGAAAGTCGCGTGCCGAGCGCGTAGCTGTTGCTGAAGCCCAATGGAACCGACGCTTCGAGCCCGAGGGGCGCGAGCCGCGCGTTGAGCGCTGCAATATCGAGGTTCTCCTCGGTCTTGAGAATTTCGCGCGCGATAGTTCCGGTGTATTCCGGATAGACATCGACGCCGCCGCGGCGCAGCGCCTCATACAGGATCGCGGTGTTTCCCAGCCCCGGCCGGTGCTCGCCGCCGGCCGCGCGCGCCAGGATCTCGCCGAGGATGTAGGACTCCGTGAACCGCTTGGAGCCGACCTTGACGGTTTCTGCATTCGCCTGCAGAACCTGCAGCAGAAGCAAGACGAGAAATACGCGCAAGCTAGGCGGCGCGTCCGATCTTGCGCGTGGGCGCGTCGCCCAGGAACTGGAGCGAGGCGAGCCGCGCGTACAACCCGTCCTGGCGCATCAGCTCCGCATGGCTGCCCTCGGCGACGATCGTGCCGCGCTCCATCACAATGATGCGGTCGGCATGCTGCACCGTTGCGAGGCGGTGCGCGATCGCGAGGGTGGTGCGGCCCGCCTCCAGCGCCTCGAGGGCGCGCTGCACCACGAGCTCGCTCTCGGCATCGAGCGAGCTGGTCGCCTCGTCGAGCAGCAGGATCGGGCGATCGGCGAGCAGCGCGCGCGCGATCGAAAGGCGCTGGCGCTGCCCGCCGGAGAGCGTGACGCCGCGCTCGCCGAGCGCGGTATCGAGCCTCTGCGGCAGCCGCTCGATGAACTCGAGCGCGAAAGCCCGCTCGCAGGCGGCAAGGACCTCGTCGCGTCCCGCGCTAGGCCGGCCGTAGCGCACGTTGTCGAGCACGCTCGCGGCGAAGATCACCGGATCCTGCGGCACCACCGCGACCAGGCCGCGCGCCGCGCGCGGCTCCATGTCGCGCAGGTCGACACCGTCGATGCGCACCGCCCCGCGCTGCGGGTCGTAGAAGCGAAGCAGCAGCGCGAACACCGTCGACTTGCCGGCGCCGGAGGGACCGACCAGGGCCACGCGCTCTCCCGGCGCGATGCGCAAGCGCAAACTCGTGAGCGCCCTGACATCGGGTCGGCTGGGATAGGCAAACTCAGTCTGGTCGAATTCGATTGCCTTGCCGCCCGCACTGGTGCGCAGGGCTATCGCGTTTGGAGGAGAAACGATGCGTGGAGCGGTGTCGAGGAGGTCCATAAGCCGCTCCGTGGCGCCGGCGGCGCGCTGCAGCTCTCCCCAAACCTCGGCCACGGTGCCGGCGCCCGCGGCCACCATCGCGGCGTAGAACACGAACGCGGAGAGCTCGCCCGCGCTCATCCGCCCGGCGAAGACGTCGTGTCCGCCGATCCACATGATGATGCCGACGGCGCTGAAGGCGATCAGCATGACCGACGCAACCAGCCAGGCCTTCTGCCGGATGCGCGCCACGCCCGCGTTGTACGCTGCTTCCGCGTGCCGGCCGAAGGTTGCCCGATCCGCGTCCTCGTGCACATACGCCTGCACCGTGCGGATCTCATGCAGCGCCTCGTCAACGTATGCCGAAACGTCGGCGACGCGGTCCTGGCTCGCACGCGACAGGCGCCGCACGCTGCGGCCCAGCACCAGGATCGGCAGCAGCGTCGCCGGCACGCCTACCAGCACCAGCAGGGCGAGTTTCCAGCTGGTGACGAACAGCATCGCCGCGGCGCCCGTCATCATCAGCGCGTTGCGCAGGAACATGGACAGGCCGTAGCCAATCACCTGCTGAAGGAGCGTCGCATCGTTGGTCAGGCGCGACATCACCTCGCCGGTGCGCGTGGCCTCGAAGAAAGCCGGCTCGAGCCCCAGGATGTGGTCGAACACCG
The DNA here is from genome assembly GCA_036006885.1 of Burkholderiales bacterium. GTDB lineage: Bacteria > Pseudomonadota > Gammaproteobacteria > Burkholderiales > SG8-39 > SCGC-AG-212-J23. The sequence goes on from DASYPG010000571.1 coordinate 3,880, forward strand.
CGCGGCGCAGATCGGTGACCACGCGTTCTCCGAGGCTCATCATGAGGTAGAAGCGCAGCCAGGTTGCGAGGGCCAGCACCGCCGCGATGGCGAGCACGCCGACGAGCGCTTGATCGAGCGCCGCGGGGTCGCCGCCGGCGAAGCCGCCGTCGATCACGTGCTTCACCCCCTGGCCGAGCGCGAGCCAGCAGGCGGCGGCCACGACCAGCGCCGCGAGCGCCCCGGCGACGCGCGCGCGGTAGGGAAGCAGGAAACGCGCGAGCCCGCGCAGGGCGCTAGACGGGCTCACCCAGCGGACTAAGAAACAGATGCGTCGACACGCTCGATCTGCACGCGGCAGTCGTAGAACGTGGCGCCGCCGCCGAGATCGGTGGTGCGCTGCGAGGTGACGTTGTTGGCGTTGCCGCCGTCGCGCGCGTACTTCTTCCACCACACCGAGGGCGCGACCACGACGCCGCGGCGCGGCTTGCCGTTCACGCGCGCCTTGAGCGTGTAGCTGCCGCGGTCGTTGAACACGCGCACCCGGTCGCCGTCGCGGATGCCGCGCGCCGCCGCGTCGTCGGGGTGCAGGTCGAGGTGCGGCTCGCGCTCGAATTCGCGGAACCGCGCCAGGTTGGCGAACGACGAGTTCAGGAAGTGGCGCGCCGGCGGCGAAATGAAGGCCAGCGGAAAGCGCTGCGCCAGGCGCTCGTCGGCGACCTCGGCGGGCGGATTGTAGAAGGGCAGCGGATCGATGCCCTGCCTTTCGAGCGCCGCGCTGTAGAGCTCGCACTTGCCCGAAGGCGTGGGGAAGCCGCCTTGCGCGAATGGGGCGAAGCGCTCCGGCTTGGGCAGCCGCTGCCATCCTCGCTGCTTGAGCTCGTTCCATTCGAAACCCGAACCGAGAGCGGTTCGGCAGATGTCCTCGTCTGAATCGCGGAAGCAGGGCTCGTCGAAGCCCATGCGCGCGGCGAGGCGCCGGAACACTTCTGAATTCGGCAGCGACTCGCCGACCGGCGCGATGGCGGGATTGCTGCCGAGGACGTAGAGATGCCCGTACGACTTGTGCACGTCGTAGTGCTCGAGCTGCGTGGTGGCCGGCAGCACGATGTCGGCGTAGTCGGCGGTGTCGGTCTGGAAGTGGTCCATCACCACGGTGAAGAGATCCTCGCGCGAGAATCCGGCGATCACCTTATCGGAGTCCGGGCACACCGCGACCGGGTTGTTGTTGTAGACCAGGATCGCACGCACCGGCGGCTCGGCCGAGGTGAGCGCGTCGCCGAGCTTCGACTGGTTGATGACGCGCGGGCGCCGCCCCGCGAGAAGGTCGGGCCGCTCGAGCGCGGCGTGGTCGAACTTGTAGAAATCCGCGGTGGTGAGGACGATGCCGCCGGCCGGGTCGCGCCAGGCGCCGACCAGCGCCGGCAGGCAGGCGATCGTGCGCGCGGCAATCCCCCCGCCGGCATGACGCTGCATGCCGTAGTTCAGGCGGATCGCCGCGGGCTTGGTGCGTCCGTAGTCGCGCGCGAGCTGTACCACTTCGTCGACGCGCAGGCCGCAGGCGCGCGCCGCCCATTCGGGCGAATAGGTTTCGAGAACGCGCTTGCGGAGCGCTTCGTAGCCGACGGTGTATTTCGCGACGTAGTCGTGGTCGATCAGGTCCTCGGCGATCAGCACGTGCATCATGCCGAGCGCGAGCGCGCCGTCGGTCCCCGGCAGCAGCGCCACGTGCTGGCTGCACTTTTCCGCCGACAGGCTGCGGTAGGGATCGATGGCGATCACCTTTGCGCCGCGGCGCTTGGCCTCCTGCACGCGCGACCACAGGTGCAGGTTCGACACCACCGGGTTCGCGCCCCACAGAAGGATGAGCTTCGCCTCGTCGAAGCGCTCGGGGTCCATGCCGACCGAGCCGCCAAGGGTCGCGCGCAGGCCGAACTTGCCCGCCGTGGAGCACAGCGTCCGGTCGAGCAGCGTCGCGCCGAGCCGGTGGAAAAAGCGCCGGTCCATCGAGCTGTACTGCACCATGCCCATGGTGCCGGCGTAGCTGCACGGCAGGATGGTCTCGGGATTGTCGGCGGCGAGGCTCTTCAGCCGCGCCGCGATCTCGTCGAGCGCCTCGTCCCAGGTGATTCGCTTGAATTTTCCCTCGCCCTTCTTCCCGATGCGGCGCATCGGGTGGAGCAGGCGATCGGGCGCGTAGGTCCTCTCCAGATAATGCGCGACCTTGGTGCACAGCGTGCCGTCGGTGAACGGCATCGAGGGGTCGCCCTGGATCTTCGTCGCGACGCCGTTTTCGACCGTCACGAGCATGGCGCAGGTGTCGGGGCAATCGTGCGGACAGGCGACTTTGATCACTTCCGGGGCGCGAGCGCTCATCCGAGCATCTTACGCTGCAGCGCCTCGTCGAGGATCTCGATCCAGTGCCGCACCGGCACTGGCGCCGCGCCCTGCAGATGCGCGAGACAGCCGATATTTGCCGTGGCGATCTGCTCGGGTCGGCCCTCGCTCAGCGCGGCGAGCTTGCGGCTGCGCAGCTCGCCGGCGATCGTGCTCTGCAGCACGGAGTACGTGCCCGCCGAGCCGCAGCAAAGGTGCGCGTCGCGCACCGCCGTGAGCTCGAAGCCGGCGCGCGCGAGGCGCGCCTCGACGGCGCCCCGGATCTGTTGCCCGTGCTGCAGCGTGCAGGGAGAGTGGAACGCGATGCGCCCTGAGCCGATGCCCTCGGGGAGCGCCTCGTAGGGCAGCACCTCGGCGAGATCTTTGGTGAGGGCGGCAATCCGTGCGGCCTTGTCGCGATAGGCCGGATCGTGGGCGAGCAGGTGGCCGTACTCCTTCACGGTCGCGCCGCAGCCGCTCGCCGTCATGACGATGGCCTCGACCTCGCCGCGTTCGATCAGGGGCCACCACGCGTCGATCAGGGCGCGCATGTCGTCGCGCCCCTCCTGCTGGTAGTTCAGATGGAAGCGCAGCGCCCCGCAGCATCCCGCGCGCGGCGCCTCGACGAGCGAGATGCCCAGGCGATCGAGCACTCGCGCCGCGGCGGCGTTGATGGACGGAGCGAGGCCCGGCTGCACGCATCCCGCGAGCACCAACATCTTGCGCGCATGCCGCGGCGCCGGCCAATCGCCGGCGGGTACCACCTCGCCTGGAAGCTTTGCTTTCACGGCGCCGGGCAGCAAGGGCCGCGCCAGGCGTCCCAATCCGGCTAGCGCTTCGAAAAGTCGCGGCCGGGCCAGCACCGAGGCGAGCAGGCGTCGCACCAGTCTGTCGAGCGCGCCGCGCTTCGTGCGCGCCTCGACCAGGCCCCGGCCGATGTCGAGCAGCCTGCCGTAACGCACCCCCGACGGACAGGTCGTCTCGCACGCGCGGCAGGTGAGGCAGCGGTCGAGATGAAGCCGGGTCTTCGCGCTGACCGGCGCGCCTTCGAGCGCGCGCTTCATGAGGTAGATGCGCCCGCGGGGACTGTCCAGGTCATCGCCGAGCACCTGGTAGCTCGGGCAGGTCGCGGTGCAAAAACCGCAGTGCACGCACTTGCGCAGGATGGCCTCGGCCTCCCGTCCCTCGGGCGTATCGCGGATGAAGTCGGCAAGCCGGGTCTGCATGTGCCGCTATACTTTTTGCATGAAGCTGGTCATCTGGCTGCTCGGCGTGGCTGCGATCGGCGTATTCGTATATGGGCTCGTAAAGTGGCGCCGGCGAAACGAGGAACTGCGCCGCGCTTCCGAGGAAAGGAGCGCGGCGCTGATGGCCGAGGTCATGGCCGCGGCCAAATCGCGTCCCGCGCCAAAGGCCGATGCCGATCTCGCCAAGGCCGAATTCGCCAAGGCCGCCGAAGCCGCGAAGGCAGCCGAAGCCGCCAAAGTCGCAGACCTCGCCAAAGCAGCGGAGCTCGCCAAACAGCGCCTGCTTTTCGACGCCGCCGCCAAGGCCGGCGAGGCGGGCGAGCCGGTGCTGTCGATCCAGCTGTACGCGCGGCTCCTTGCACGGTATCCCGACAGCGCGCTCGCTTCGCAGGCGCGAGCCGCGGTGGAGACGCAGAAAAGGAACCTGACCAAGGTCTAGAGCTCCGCGTACATGCGGCCGGGATTGAGGATGCCGGCCGGGTCGAACGCCGCCTTGAGCCTGCGGTGCAGGGCCATGGCCACGGCGTCAATCTCGGTGAATACGTTCTCGCGCCTGTCGTGAGAGCGGAAGAGCGTGGCATGCCCCCCGGCCTTCGCAGCGAGGCCCCGCGCGTCGCGCGTGCGAAGCCAGCGCAGCGCCCCCCCCCATTCGATGAGCGTACCGCCGGGGGCGTCAAGCGGCGCGCAGGCCGAAGGAACCGCGACACGCCATAGCGGCTCGGCACCGCCGAAAAAAGCGTGCCGGTGCTCGCGTACGTCGTGCCAGAACTCGCGCGCCTCGAGGCGCGTGCCGCCAATCTTCGCAGCGGCGGCACGCACCGCGGGCTCCGCGCCGGACAGGCGCACGCACAGGCGGCCCGCGTGCCATGCCGTGGCCGAGATCGGCAGCGGCTGACCTGCCCAGACATTCATGCTCTCGAGCGCTGCGGCCTCGCTCATCTCGAGCTCGAGCGTGAGCTCGCACGAGGGCACCGGCAGAACCTTGAGCGAGACCTCGGCGATGAGCCCCAGCGTGCCGAGCGAGCCGGCAGCAAGGCGCGCGACATCGTAGCCCGCCACGTTCTTCATCACCTGGCCACCGAAGGTCAGCAGCTCGCCGCGGCCATTGATCATCGTCACGCCCAGCACGTAGTCACGCACCGAGCCGGCGCTGGCCCGGGCGGGGCCACTCAGGCCCGAGGCGACCATGCCACCCACTGTGGCGCCACCGGCGAAATGCGGCGGCTCGAACGGCAGGCACTGGCCCTGGTCGGCCAACAAGGCTTCCAGCTGCGCCAGC
>DASYPG010000572.1:0-8881 GCA_036006885.1 Burkholderiales bacterium
CGCGCACGAGGACTAGAACTCAAACGATGGAGGTGGCCGCGGCGCTCCGGAGGTCCGGAACGCGCCGCGGTGTTGCGTCATCCAATGCAGTCAGAACGACATTCCCGCATCCGCCACCGCATTTATCCGACCGTCCGCACAGAGCTGATAACCACTCAGTCATTCAAGGAGTTCTCATGAGACTCAAAGCGATTGGACCTGTCGTCGGGGTTTCGATCATCGGCCTGGCCATGGTGGTCGGATTCGGAGCGGGCATCGGCGGGCAAGGAACTGCTCGAGCGGACGAATCGGAGGGGAAGAACGACAAGCGCCTCTCCGAGATTGACCGTCAAATCAACGCGCACGCGGAGCAGGCGGTCGAAGACGGCAGGCGGATCGTCCGCTTCGACACCTTCGGCTCGGAGGCTTTCTTCGGCGATGCGTTGCAGCTGCACAAGGCCATTGCCGGTGCGAAAAACGGAGGCGTCGGACCGGGCGTCAGCCCGAAGACCGCGCTCGCGGTCGGCCTCAAGGTGGACGCGGACGCGCTGCCCGAGAACCTGAAACAGCAGATCAAGCAGGGCAAGGTCAACCTCGACGATCCCGCGACCACGCTCGCCCTGCTCAAGCTCAATGCGGTGCTCGGCCTGACCGGCAAGTTCGACGACGCGGGGAGGATCACAACGCTGGGGACGCAATGCGCTTTTTGCCATTCGAAGGTGGATGACTCCTTCGCACCCGGCATCGGCAAGCGCCTTGACGGCTGGGCGAACCGCGACCTGAACGTTGGCGCCATCCTCTCGCTCGCTCCGAACCTCAAGCCGTTTACCGATCTTCTCGGCGTCGACGAGGCGACGGTCAAGAAAGTGTTCGCGAGCTGGGGTCCCGGGCGCTTCGACGCCGTGCTGGACAAGGACGGCAAGGCCTTCCGGCCCGACGGCGGGCAGGCGGGCCCGCTCATTCCGCCGGCCTTCGGTCTCGCCGGCGTAAACCTTCACACGTGGACCGGCTTCGGCTCGGTGCCGTACTGGAACGCCTATGTCGCCGCGACTGAAATGCACGGCTCGGGCACCTTCTTCGACCCGCGCCTGGGCGGCACCGCGGACACCAAGGCCCAGTACCCGGTGGCGGCGAAGAGCGGGTCATTCAATACACGCGGCACCCCCGACCTGATCGCGTCGAAGCTTCCTGCGCTTCATTTCTATCAGCTCGCCATCCCGGCGCCGAAGGCACCCAAGGGGAGCTTCGACCAGGCGGCGGCCGCGCGCGGCAAAGAGGTGTTCAACGGCAGGGGGCAATGCGCCACCTGTCACGTTCCGCCGCTCTTCACCGAGCCGGGGCAGAACCTCCACTCGCCGACCGAGATGGGGATCGATTCGTTCCAGGCCGACCGCTCGCCGACGCACATGTACCGCACCGCGCCGCTCGCCGGGCTCTGGACGCACCAGACTGGCGGGTTCTATCACGACGGCCGCTTTCCGACGCTCGCCGCCGTGGTGGAGCACTACGACCTGAACTTCCGCCTCGGGCTGAACGCCCAGGAAAAGGCCGAGCTGATCGAGTACTTGAAATCGCTGTAGAAGTTCTTGGATTTGTTCAGTAGTTCCTAAGCGCTGGTGCGCGGTCCCCGGAAAATGGGGACCGTGCAAAACGCAGCGCTCCGACTTCTGATTGCGCTCCTCGCCTTGGGCGCGGCGACATCGGGGTTCGCGCAGGACTGGCCGGCGCGCGACCTCACGCTCGTCGTGCCTTTCGCCGCGGGCGGCGACGACGACATCCTCGCGCGCATGCTGGCGCCGCGTCTCTCGCAATTCCTCGGGCAGCCGGTCAACGTGGAGAACGTCCCCGGCGCCGGGGGCATGACAGGCGCCGCCCGAGTCGCCAAAGCGGCGCCCGACGGCTATGAGCTGCTGCTTGGCACCTCGGCGACCCACGCGCTTAGCCAGATCCTGCACAAGAAGCCGCCGTACAACGCGATCACCGACTTTACCCCGGTGTCGCTGCTCGCCGAGCAGCCGTTCGTGGTCGTCGCCCGCAAGAATCTGCCGGGCAGCCGGCTCGAGGACCTGGTCGCCTATGCCAAGGCCAACCCGCGCACGATCCAGTTCGCCTCGGCCGGCGAAGGCTCATCGACCCACCTCGTGTGCACGCTCTTCAACGCCGCGGCCGGCATCCATGCGAACCACGTCGCCTACTCGGGCGGCGCGTCCGCGATGCGCGACGTCGTCGCCGAACGCATCGACTTTTATTGCCCCGGGCTGACCGTGGCCATCGCGCCGATCTCGCGGGGGGACGTAAAGGCAATCGCCATCCTGGCGCGCACCCGCGCGCAGGTGCTGCCGGAGCTCGCAAGCGCCCACGAGCAGGGCTTGGCCGACTTCTCGGCCTGGACCTGGTTCGCGCTCTTCCTGCCGCGCGGCGTGCCCGACCCGGTCTCGGCGAAGGTGCACGAAGCCGCGCTCTCTGCCATCGGCCAGCCGTTCATGCAGGCGCGGCTCAAGCAGATCGGCGCCGACGTCGTGGCGCCGGACCGGCGCTCGCAGGCCTATCTGCAGAAGTTCGTCGAAGCCGAGATCGCGAAGTGGGCGAGCGATCTCAAGATCGCGCGGCTCCAGCCTTACTAGGGTTTTTCTCCGCGGGCGAAGCAAGTACCATCGGCGGCATGCCAAGGATCTCGATCGGCGACTGCACGCTCTACTATGAAGCTCACGGCTCGGGCGAGCCGCTGCTCCTGGTTCCCGGGCTGGGCGGGGTCGGGGCGAGCTTCTACAAGCAGATTCCGGAGCTCTCGAAGCGCTATCGCGTGATCGTGCACGACCACCGCGGCTGCGGGCAGAGCGACCGGCCGGTCATGCGCTACGCCATGGGTCAGATGACGCAGGACGTGCTGCGGCTGATGGATGCGCTCGGCATCGAGCAGGCGCATTTCCTCGGTCATTCCACCGGCGGCGCAATCGGCCAGATCATCGCCGTGGAGCACCCGCAGCGGCTCAAGAAGCTGGTGCTCTCCTCCACCTGGACGCATGCCGACGCGTTCTTCACGCGGCTGTTCGAAGCGCGGCACGCGCTTCTCCGGCACAGCGGCCCGATGGGGTATCTACGCGCGACGAGCGTGGTGCTCTATCCGCCGTGGTGGGTGACGCAGAACGAAACGCTGGCCGCCGAGCAGGAGCGGCAGCAGGCCGCGAGCTTCCCTCCGGTCGACGTGGTGCTCTCGCGCATCGAGGCGATCATGCGCTTCGACCGGCGCCGCGACCTCGGCCGCATCCGCGTGCCGACGCTCGTCACCGTCGCCACCGACGACATGGTCACACCGATGTATTTCTCCCAGGCGCTCGCCAAGGCGATCCCCGGCGCAAAACTCAAGGTGTTCGAGCGCGGCGGCCACATGCCCTACCACGTGGTCGACGAGGAGTACAACCGGACGGTGCTCGACTTCCTGTCGTCCGACGCAGCCTGAGCCTCATCGAACCGTAGTCGCGGCAGCCGGCTCCTTTAGTCGCGCCAGGCGATACACGCGCCGCGGGGAGCGACCCCGCTGCGGCGAGAATCGCGAAGGCAAGCACATCGCGTCGGTCGGTCACGCATGCTCCTCGGTAAGTCACCTAGTGTGCCTAGGTGTTATACCTAACGTGACTAGGTATAAGAGTGCGCTGTCAAGCGAGCCTTCAAAATCGCGTCGTCGTCCTCTACCGGCAACGGGCGGGTGTTGCGCGAGACGACCCAGTCGGGACGCGCCTGCGGGCCAAGGCGCGGCGCGTTGGCGCAGGCGTTGAACGAGATGTAGACGTGCCAGCGGTCCTCGGCGGTGAGGTTGTGGCCCGAGGCGTGCAGCGTATTGCAGTGGAACAGCGCCGCGGTGCCAGCCGGACCGACGATCGGCACGGGCTTTGCGGATTCTCGAAGAATTGAAATCATCTGCTGCTTCGGTACCGCCCAAAACTTGTACGACGTGTTCTCGTCGTAGTAGGGGTCGATGCGGCCGCGCCGGTGGCTGCCGGGAATCATGTAGAGCGCGCCGTTCATCTCCACCGAGTCGGTCATCATCACGGCGAAGGTGGCCATGTCGGGGCGCGCGCAGCCGTCGCGCTGCCACGAGCCGTAATCCTGGTGCCACATCCATACCGTGCCTTCGATCGCCGGTTTGGTGTTGACCTTGGTGTGATAGACGTACACGTCTCCCGTCTTCAGGACCTGCATCGTCGGCTCGAGCACGCGCGGCGTGCGAACCAGCGCGCGAAACGCGGGGGAGCGGGTGGCGCCGTCGTCCTCGTGCACACGGAAGACCGAGCGCACGCCGCCGCTGCGCTCGCGGATCACGCTGTCGGCATTCACGGCGCAGAGGCGGGCGGTCTCCGCGCGCAGGAGGTCGATCTCAGCCTGCGAAAAGAGTCCGGGGAACACCAGGAAACCGTCGCGTTCGAACTGCGCCGCCTGTTGCGCGCTGAGCTTCATTCGGCGATGCTAGCACCGACCCGGAGGAGGGGATCGATGAAGCGACTGCTCTTCGCCGTACTGCTTGGCGTGGCACTGCCCGCCGCAGCGCAATACCCGAACCGCACGGTCACGATGCTGACGGGCTATCCCGCCGGAGGCCTGGTCGACATCGTGGCGCGAATGGTTGCCGAGAACATGAAGCCGCGCTTTCCGGCGGGCCTGGTGGTGGTCAACCGGCCGGGTGCGGCGGGGGCGGTCGCGGTGGGCGAGCTGACGCGCGCTGCGCCCGACGGCTACACCTTCATCCTCACGCCGCATTCCGCGCTCGTCATCGCGCCGCAGATCAACGATCTCCCCTACAAGACGCCCGACGATTACGATCCTTTCATCAACCTGGTTGCCTACTACCCGCTCATCGCGGTGCGCAGCGAATCGAAGTACAAGACGATCCGCGAACTGCTCTCCGACGCGAAGGACAATCCGGGACTGATCCGCGTCGGCTCGCCGGGCGAGGGAACCTCGAGCCACCTCAATCTCGAGGAGCTCATGCATCACGCCGGGGTCAAGATGGTGCACGTGCCGTACGCCGGCTGGGCGCAGTCGAGCGTTTCGGTCCTCGGCGGCCATATCGAGGCGCTCGTCGCGCAGCCCGGGGAGCTGAAGCCCATGGTCGACGGCAAGCGCATGCGAGCCCTGGTGAACTTCACGCCGAAGCGCCACGCCGCTTTCCCCGACGTGCCGACCGCGAAGGAGCTTGGCTGGGAGGTGTCGAACGGCGTCTGGTACCTGTTGATGGTGCCGAAGGGAACGCCGGCCGCGGTGGTGCGCTATCTGCACGACGCGGCGAAGGCGGCGATCGAGGAGACCAAATTCGTCGAGACCATGAACGGACGCGGCATCGATGTCGACTATCGCGCGGGCGAGGCGCTGCGCGCCGACCTCTGGCGCGAGTACAAGCAGAACACGCCGATCCTGGCCCGGACCGGGATGATCAAGAAATGACCTAGCGGCCGGTCGCGATGCCCGACTGCATCGGGCCGAGGTCGCCGACCGGCTCGGTGGTTTCGATGAGGTTGGTCACCTGTGCCACGCCGGGCATCGCGAGCGTCGCCGCGAGGACGGCATCGCGTTCGCTGGCCGGTAGCGTGCCGAGCAGCGTCACCACCCCATCTACGCAGCGCACCTGGACCCGAGCCGAGGTGCGACCCGCGAGGACCGAACGCACGGCTTCGGCAAGCCGCTGGTCCACGCCTGCGCGGCGGGATGGGGCGCGGCCGCGCCGGTTGCGGTAGTGGTAGATGCCGGCGGCGAGCGCCGCCACGGCGAGAAGGCTGACGAGTTTCATGTACTCGGCGTAGCAAGCGTCGCGCCCGCCGCGGGCGCTACTTCTTCTCCTTCATCGTGACCGTGTAGATAGTGACTTCGCCCGTGCCCACGTTCTTGCTGGAGGCGTTGTCGGCGGGCGAGTAGTACACGCCACCTTCCTTCCACTCGATCTTCTCGGTCTTGCCGCTGGAGTGCGTGCGCTCGATCGTGGTGTTGCCCTTCAGCACGCGCGTGATGCGGTGGCCGCGCGACTCCATCGGGTTCGCCTCGCCGGGCTTGAACACACCTTCGGTGGCGCGCATGCGCTCGTTGTCGAGCAGGACCTTCTGCGCCCGGACGGGCGCTTTCTTGTCGGCTTTCTTGTCCTGTGCAAACGCCGGCTGCCCGAGCGCCGCCGCCAGCAGGAACGCAGGGGCAAGCAGTGCAATCCAAGCCACCTTCGACTTGCTCATTGGAGCCTCCTCCTCCTCGTGGCCCGCCCGTGATTGGACGGGCGAGGCGATTCTACGCCCGCGCCTTGTTGAGGCGCTCGCGCACGAGGTCGATGTGCGTGCGCAGGGAGTACAGCTCGTCGTTGTACGAGAGCGGCACCGTGATGCCGGCGACCCGCGCCTCGAGCTTGTCGAGCGCGGCAATGAGCTCCGACGGCGTCTTCTCGCGCAGGCCGGCGTCGCTCTCGATCTGGCGCAGGTTGCGGTACCAGCGGAAGATACGCGAGCGGATGCGGAACGCGTACAGCGGCGGCACCAGGCGCGAGAGCGGGATCAGCACCGCGACGATCGAGAAGAGCGCCACCCACATGCGGTCGATCAGGTTGGCGAGCCAGAACGGCAGATAGCGCTGCAGCAATGGCGGCCCGCTCTGGTAGTAGCGCGCCGCGTCCTTGGCGAGCGGGAACTCGCTCTGCCGCGAGTTCGGGAAGGTCCCGGCGCGCGCGATCCATCCCGGGCCGCTGTGGATGCGCGCGGCCGCCTGGACGAAGAGCTGCACCAGCGCGGGGTGGATGCCCTCGCGCGCGAGGAGCGACGTGGTCGTCGCGATGAGCGTGGTGTCCGCGCTCGGCACGTCGCGCGCGATGTCCACGACGCCGCGCGGCAGCACCACCGGGCTGAGGAACGGATAGCGCCGCGCGTAGCTTTCGGCCTGCACGTACTCGTACACCCGGATGCCGGGCGTCTGGAGCAGCATCTGCACCATCTGCGACTCGGGCGGCGACACCAGCACCGCGGCGTCGAGCTCGCCGCCAAGCAGCGCCACCACCGCCGCGGTCTCGTCGAGATTGGTGCGCTTGAGCTCGTCGCGCTCGACGAAGTTGGCCGCGAAGATGCGCCCGGTGATGCCAGGGGTGCCGCTGCCGCGCTCGCCGACGTTCACGCGCCAGCCGCGCATCTGCGGCAGCGCGGTCACGACGGCGTCCTTGCCGAGCTTCTTCGCCGACTCGGCGCGGTAGAAGATCCACACCGGGTCGTAGGCGATCGTGCCGAGCGAGACGAGGTCCTCCATCTCCTCCTTCTTGCCGTTGGCGGGCTGGCTGCCGTCGTTCGAGCCGCCCTGCACGAACGCGACGTCGACCTTCTCCTTCGGATCGCGCAGCAGGCGGCGGTTCTGAAGCGAGCCGATCGTGGGTCGCAGCTCGACGCGGATGCCGAAGCGCTTGAGCTCAGCCGCGTAGAGCTCGCCCCACCCGGCGTACGCACTGTGCTCGGGGCCGGTGGCGAGGACCACGCGCTTCGGCGGCGTCGGATCGAGCACCGCATAGGCGGCGACCAGCAGCGCGATCGCGATCAGCACGAACGGGCCAAAGGTCAGCATGAGGTCGCGCACCGAGACCAGCGCGACGCGGATGACGCGGGGCACGGCTAAGGGCTCGCTACGAATCGCATCTTGGCCAATCTAGCACGCGTTAGAATCCCTCGCATGAAACACGTCGAGAAGAAGCATCGCATTGGCCTGCTGGTGCCCTCGTCGAACTCGACACAGGAGCCCGAGTTCGTGCAGATGCTGCCCGAGTCGGTGTCGCTGCACGTCGCACGGCTCAGCCTGAGCCGGATCGACCCGGACTCCACCGTCGCCATCGTGGCCGAGCTGGAAAAGGAAAGCCGCAAGCTCGGCGACGCCGCGGTCGACATCGTGGTGCTCGCCGCAACCGCGCCCTCGACGCGCCTGGGCAAGGGCTACGATGCGCAGCTCATCCGGCGCATGGAGGAGGCTTCCGGCAAGCCGGCGACGACCGCGGCGAGCGCGATGCTCGACGCTTTCGCCGCGCTCGGCGTGCGCCGCGTGGCGCTCGCGGCAGCGTGGAGCGAAACCACCAACAAGTGGGTCGCGGCGTTTCTCGAATCACACGGCATCGAGGTGCCGAGCCAGGTTGCGATGGGCGTCGTGGACAACACCGAGGTGGGCCGGCTGCATCCCGACACCGCCCTCGAGCACGGCCGCAAAGCCGACTGCAAAGACGCTGACGCGGTATTCCTCGCCTGCGGCAACTGGTGGACCGCGAGCATCGTGGAGCCCCTCGAGCGCGCAGTGGGAAAGACGGTGCTGACCACGAACAACATGACCGTGTGGCACGCGCTAAAGAAGATCGGCGTGCACCAAGGCGTGCCGGGTTTCGGCCGGCTGCTGCGCGAGATGCCCGACCTCCCAAACGCGATGCCCGCGGGGAAAGCGGCGTAGGCGCGAAGCTCAGAGCCGCGCTGTGGTTCGTCAGCGGCGCTGGAAGTTGCCGCCGCGGCTTTCCATGCGCAGGTCGCCCTGCGGCGCGTGACCGGAGGGCCCGCGCCCGTGAGGAGGCTGCTGCGCCTGATTGCGCACGGTCGCGGCGATGGAGCGCATCACCTGCGGGTGACTGGATTGCTGCACCTGGTTACGCACCGTCGCGGCGACGGAGCGCATCACCTGCGGCTGACTGGATTGCTGCACCTGGTTACGCACGGTCGCGGCGATCGAGCGCATCGGCGGCTGGCTCGGAATTGCCACCGGCGCCTGCGGAGCCGTTCTCGGCGCCTCGCGGTGAAACTCTCGTCCCTGCTCCACGCGTTGCCCCCAGGGCTGCGGGCGGGGGCGCGAGGAGTCGACGATCGGGCTCGCGGGCGCAGTATGGTTCTGGATGTAGGGCTGCCCACGGCTTTGGATATAG
>DASYPG010000573.1:0-7655 GCA_036006885.1 Burkholderiales bacterium
CGATGCGCTTGCCGGGGTCATGCAACACCTGGCCGAGCGCGAGCTCCACGCGCTCAAGCCCAGGGAAGCGAGGCGACTCACCGGCGGTGCGCGGCAAACCGGCGAGCAGGCTGTTGGATGGCATGCCTTCGATGTAACAGCTAACCGCTTGCCGCTCGGTCCGGCAGCGGACGCAGGCGCTGCGGGGAGAAGATAAATAGTGTGAATGGTTCCGGCCAATAAGATCGCCTCGCCGCAATCCTTGTCCCAGTGGCGGCCCACATTCTTCTGGGCGGCATGGCTATCGGCTAAAACGCGAACCCCCGGCTCGCCTGCGGCTCGCTGCCCCCTTGTCGGGGGGTCGAAACCCGACGCGCTCGGGCTTGCGCTCGCCGCGTGTGCGCGGCTCGAGGCCCTCGATCTCCACCAGGCTCACCTTGTTGCCGGTGAAGCGCTCGATCTGGCGCACGAGGTGGCGGTCGGCGTGGCCGAGGAAGGTCACGGCGATGCCGGCGCGTCCCGCGCGGCCGGTGCGGCCGATGCGGTGGACGTAGTCTTCCGCCTGGCGCGGCGCGTCGTAGTTCACCACCAGGTTGATGCCCGGCACGTCGATGCCGCGCGCGGCGACGTCGGTCGCCACCAGCACGCGCATCCTGCCGTCGCGGAGCTGGTTCAGCGTGCGGCTGCGCTCGGTCTGGTGCATGTCGCCGTGCAGCGCACCGGCGGTGAAGCCCTTGCTCACCAGCGAGAGCGTCAGCTCGGCCGCGGTGCGCTTCATGGCGGTGAAGACCAGCGCCTGCTCGACGTCGACCTCGCGCAGCAGCGCATCGAGCATGCGGTCCTTGTGCGCGTCGTTGTCGGCGATGAGGGCGTGCTGGGTGATGTCGGGCTTGGTTTCTTCGCGGCGCGCGATCTCGACGCGCTTGGGGCTGCGCGTGACGCGGCCGGCGAGGTGGCCGACCACGCCGTGCAGCGTCGCGGAGAAGAGCAGCGTCTGCCGCTCTTTCGGCGCGCGCGCGATGATCGAGTCGATCTCCTCCTGGAAGCCCATGTCGAGCATGCGGTCGGCTTCGTCGAGCACCAGCAGCTCGACGCGGCCCAGGCTCACGCTGCCGCGGTCCATGTGGTCCTTGAGGCGACCGGGCGTGGCGATGACGATGTCGACCGGCTTCCTCACTTGGTCGAGCTGTCGGCTGAACGGCATGCCGCCGACCAGGCACGCGGTGCGCAGGCGCTGGCCGCTGCAGTAGCCGTGCGTCGCCTTCTGCACCTGGAGCGCGAGCTCGCGCGTCGGCGTCAGCACGAGCATGCGCGGGCCGTTGCCGGGGAGCGCCGACGGCGTGCGCAGCCGCTGCAGGCCCGGCAGGACGAAGGCGGCGGTCTTGCCGCTGCCGGTCTGCGACGAGACCAGCAGGTCGCCGCCCGCCAGCACCGCGGGAATGCCTTCGCGCTGTACCGGCGTGGGCTCGGTGTAGCCCAGGTGAGCGAGGTTGTCCAACAGGGTCGAATCGAGGCCGAGCATCGAGAACATGTGCTTCCTTGGTTGGCGCCGACCAAAAACCGCTATGCCAGACCGAAAGGAAATCTTTCGACGGACTGCGAGAAGGGAGGCGGGACTGAGACTGCGAGGGGCGCACTCTACGCGAGTGCGGCCCCGCTGGCGAGCGTTATCCTCGGCCCGTCACTTCTGACTTTGGACAAGCGATTTACTTAAGGGCCGTATCGGGTTTCACAAGACCGAATCGCTCCTGCAAACCCTTGACGGCCTCCGGATCGCCACGGACGAGAAGGTACGCGCCCTCCTCGTCGGCCCGCTCCTCTACCACTTTGCACGTCGCGAAGATCTCCCCGCGCCGGCCTTGCGCCACCCACGGGAGGAAGAGCTCGGCCTCGACCAGGTCGCGCTCGAAGAAGGCGCGGATGGTATCGCTTAGCCGGGCGACGTCGGGCGCGCGGCGAGCGCTCATCACGATGCAGCCCGGGTAGCGGGCGCGGAGCGAGGCTTCGAGGGTCACCTGGGCGGCCGGGTCGCCGGCGCGGTCGATCTTGTTGAAGACGAGGAGGCGCGGCACCTCCTTGGCGCCGATCTCCTCGAGCACTTCGGCGGTGACGGCGAGCTGTCGCTCGAACCCGGGGTCGCTGGCATCGACGACGTGGGCGAGGAGCGATGCCTCGAGCGCCTCGTCCAGCGTGGACTTGAACGATACGACGAGCGCGTGCGGCAGGTTCTTGATGAAGCCGACGGTGTCGCTGACGAGCACGCGCGGGACGCCTTCCGGGTGCAGGGCACGCACGGTGGTGTCGAGCGTCGCAAAGAGCTTGTCGGCGACCAGCACTTCGCTTCCGGTCAGCGCGCGCATCAGGGTGGATTTGCCCGCATTGGTGTAGCCGACGAGCGCCACGCGCGCGAGCCCCTGGCGCTCCTGGCGCCTGGCGCGCTGGGTGTTGCGCCCGAGCTTCATGCCGTCGAGCTCCTTCTGCAGCTCGGCGATGCGGTCGCGGATCTTGCGCCGGTCGAGCTCGCCGTGCGATTCGCCGCCGCTGCGGCCGCCGGTACCGCTGCGCGCCCGGTCCTTCGGCCCGGCGAGCTTGGCGGCCTCGCGCATGCGCGGCGCCATATAGCCGAGGCGAGCGATCTCGACCTGCGCGCGCGCCGCGCGGGAGCGCGCGTGCCGGTGAAAGATCTCGAGAATGACCATGGTGCGGTCCATCACCTCGCAGCCGATCTCCTTCTCGAGGTTGTGCGCCTGGGAGGGGGAGATCTCGTGGTCGATGAGAACGATGTCCGCGCCGCCTTCCACGATGGCCTTCAGCTCCTCGCGCTTGCCCGTCCCGAAGTACCCCGCCGAGTCGAAGCCGGCGCGCTTCTGCGTGAACCTCTGGACGACCTCGAATCCGAGCGTCTTGGCGAGCTGGCGCAGCTCGATCAGCGAGGCCTCGAACTCGAGGTCGGTCACGCTGGGCTTTTGCACGGCGGCCACGACGGCGCGCTTCGGCTTGTGGTTGTCTTCGGAACTCATGCGGCACGAAGCCTATCAGCCACGAAGGCTTCCAGCCCGGTAGAACACCACTGAATTTTTTCGGCGCGCGAGGCTTGCTTGAAGGCGTATTCGGCGCGCAGGGCGGCGCTGCGGCTGCGCAGGAGTGCCTTGGCGAGGATGCGCAGCGGGCGGTTCGTGCGGGTGAACTTGGCACCGGTGCCGGAAAGGTGCGCGGCGAAGCGCGCGTCGACGTCCTTGGCGATACCGGTGTAGAGCACGCCCCCCTGGCATTCGAGGACGTAGAGCCACCAGGCGCCGTTGCGTGCCATTCCGGATATTTATCACACCCGGCGGACGAACCGGCAAAGGCGCGCGCCTCGTCCCGGTAAACTCCGTGTCATGCAAGAACGGCCGCAGTCGCTCGGAGAAGAAATCGCCAACAGCGTGAGCCACGGCCTCGGCCTGACTGCGGCGCTCGCGGCGTTGCCGGTGCTCGTCATCGCCGCGCAGCAGCGCGGCACGGCGGCGATCGTGGGCGCGAGCGTGTTCGGCGCGACCATGGTGCTGCTGTATCTCGCCTCGACGTTGTTTCACGCGCTGCCGGTGTGCCGCGCGAAGCGTGTGTTCCAGATCCTCGATCACGCGGCGATCTATCTGCTGATCGCCGGCACCTACACGCCGTTCACCCTTGGCGTGCTTCGCGGGGACTGGGGCTGGGCGTTGTTCGGACTGGTGTGGGGCCTCGCGGTCGTCGGGATCGTGTTCAAAGCGCTGGGCGGCGTTCACGACACGCCGCTATCGACTTGGCTGTATCTCGCGTTGGGCTGGGTGGTCGTCGTCGCGGCAAAGGCGGTATGGACGCTGGTGCCGGGCTGGGGGCTTTTCTGGCTCATAGCAGGCGGCATTGCTTACACCGCGGGCGCAGTGTTTTTCATGGCCGAGCGCGTCCGCTACTTCCATTTCGTCTGGCACCTCTTCGTCGTCGCGGGCACCGCGTGCCACTTCATCGCGGTGCTGCGCTACGCCGCCTGACCGGGCGCCAGGACTTTTCAGAGGCCGAGTTCGGCGAACGCCTGCACGAGCTTCCTTTTCTGCGCGGGATCCGTGAGGGGATGGGTTTCGAGCCAGTGGCGGCTGGAGAAGCCGGGCTGGAGGACGCGGATTTCGTCGGCTTTCCAGGCCGCGGCGCCTTTGTCGCCCGCTGCGAGGTGCAGCACTGCCATGTAGATGTTGGTCTCCAGGTCCTCGGGATTGCGGTTCAGCGCGTGCTCGAGGTTGACACGCGTCTGCTCGAGGTCGCCGAGAGCGAGGTAGGCGCGCCCAAGAATCAGGAAGTAGAGATAGCTCCCCCCGGGGTTGAGGCGCATCGCTGTGCGCACGAGCGGCACTGCCTCCGCGGGGCGGCCCATGTAGGTCTTGACGCCCCCCATAAATGCGTAGGCGTCGGCGAATGACGGGTAGAGCTGCACGGCGGTCTCGAGGTAGCGCAGCACCTGGGCATGCTCGCGCCGCTCCAGGTGGACAAAAGCGAGCACGAAGTAGGTTTCCCGAATGTCCGGGTTCATCTCGTGCGCGCTGCGGGCGAGCTCGAACGCCCGCTCGAGCGCGGCACTACCGTTCACGGTCCACTGATTCCGGTAGTCCGCGGCGTAGGTCAGCGCGAGCGCTGCATAGGCGCGCGCGAAGCTGGCGTCGAGCGCGATGGCGCGCTTGAACATTTCGCGTGCGGTCTCGTTTTCGGCCTTCCGCCGCACGAGCAGCGCTGCCTGCCCGCGCTGGAAATACTTGTAGGCCTCGAGGTTGCTGGTATGCCGCTGGGCCATGCGTCGCAGCTCGGCCTCGCTCACCTTGGCGGGCAGGATCTGCAGGATCTTCGGGCCGAGCTCTTCCTGGACGGCGAAGAAGCTCGCGAGCGGGCGGTCGAACCGCTCGGACCACAGCTGCTTGCCCGTCTGGGCATCGGCAAGGTGCACGTGCAGCCGCACGCGGTCCTCGACCCGTTGCACCGTGCCGGACACGAGGTAGCGGCTCGATTCGGGGTCCGCGGGAACGCGGCCGCCCGCCGGCTCGCCCAGCAGCGCGATACCGATAACCGAGAGGCCCACGACCTTGGACAAGTCGGTCACCAGGTCCGCCGTCAGCCCGCGCGCCAGCAGCACGGCCTCGGGATCCTCGCCCAGCGCTTCAAACGGCCTGATCGTGACGGTCGGCTGCGCGGCACGCATTGCTTCGAGGTCGAGCGTCGCCATCTGGGCCGGCTTGTCCTGAATCCACCATAGGGTCAAGCCTGCCAGGATCGCGGCCGCAAGCCCTGCCCCCGCCAAACAAAGAACCCGCCGTTTCGGCTTCCGCGGCGCCGGCGGCTCGTCCGGCCGCCGCACCGGGGCGAGCAGCCGGTAGCCCTTTTTCGAGATCGTCTGGACATAGGCCGGCTTCTCCGCCGCGTCGCCCAGCGCCTTCCTCAGCTTGATGACGACCTGGGTCAGGGCGTCGTCGCTCACCACCACGCCGGGCCAGATGGCTGAAAGCAGCGCTTCGCGGCTCACAACCTGCCCTGGGCGGTCCGCCAGGTAGGCGAGCACGGCCATGGCCTTGGGCTCGAGCTTCACGGTCCTGCCGGCCGCCGACATCTCGTTCAGCGCCGGCTCGACCTTCCAGTCGCCGATCTGGAGCTGCTTTTCCATCCTTCGCCAAAGCTTAGCCGTTCCTTAGGGACTTTTCCGCCGGCCGCCGCGTTCAATGGCTTCGCTCGTCAACCAACGGAGGAGAGATGAACACACGGCAGACTCTTGTCTTGAGCGCGTTCCTTTCATTTGTGCCCATGGCGGCCGTGTCGGCACACGACGACCCCAAAGATGCCGCCGGGCGACCGCCGGAGCAGCTCGGGAAGGTCAGCTTCCCAACGTCCTGCGACCCCAAGGTGCAGGCGCGGTTCGAGCGGGGCGTGGCGCTTTTGCATTCGTTCTGGTTCCCGGAAGGCCGCAGGGCGTTCCTCGATGTACTGGAGGCGGACCCCGCCTGCTCGATCGCCGGCTGGGGCCTCGGGGTCAACCGGCTCCTCAATCCGTTCGGCGGCCAGCCCGCGGAGAAGGTGCTGCTGGAAGGCCAGGCCGCCGTGGACAAGGCGTTGGCGACCTCGGCGAAGACGCAGCGCGAGCGCGACTACATCGAGGCCATTGCCGCCCTCTACACCCACGACCGAGCACCCTGGCGCGAGCGCGTGCTGCGCTACGAGAACGCAATGGAAGCGCTCGCCCAGCGCTACCCCGAGGACAAGGAGGCCGCGATCTTCTATGCGTTGGCGCTCAACACTGCCGCGGATCTCAATGACAAGACCTACGCCCGGCAGCTCAAGGCGGCCGCGATTCTCGAACCGATCTTCGCCGCTCAGCCCGACCATCCGGGGGTGGCGCACTACCTCATCCACAGCTACGACTATCCGCCGATCGCGGACAAGGGCCTGCCGGCGGCGCGCAAGTACGCCGCGATCGCGCCGTCGGCTGCGCACGCGCTGCACATGCCCTCGCACATCTTCACCCGCGTCGGCGCGTGGGAGGACTCGATCCAGACCAACCGGCGCGCCGAAGAAACGGCGCGTAAAGGCAACGTTCCGGACGATGTGCTCCATGCCATCGACTACCAGGTCTACGCGGCGCTGCAGCTCGGGCGCGACGCCGAGGCGAAGCGAGCCATCGAGCGCGGCGAGGCAGAAGTGGGGCGCACCGAGCGCAACTCGGGTGCCTACGGCCTCGCCGCCTCCCCCGCGCGCTACGCCATGGAGCGCGGCGACTGGAAGATGGCGGCCGCGCTCACGCCGCGCGCGAGCAAGTATCCGTATGCCGATGCCATGACCCATTTCGCGCGCGCGGTCGGCGCCGCTCGCTCGGGCGACGCCGCGTCGGCGCAGAAGGACGTGGACGAACTCGCGCGCCTTCGCGACGCGCTCGCCACGCAAAAGGACCCTTATTGGACCGGGCAGGTCGAGATCCAGCGCCTCGCCGCGCAGGCGTGGATCGAGTTGGCGCAGGGCCGGCACGAGGAGGCGCTATCACTGCTGCGCAAGTCCGCCGACCTGCAGGATGCGAGCGAGAAGGCATCCGTCACCCCGGGCCACCTTGCGCCCTCGCGCGAATTGCTCGGCGAGATGCTGCTCGAGCTGAAGCAGCCGTCAAAGGCGCTGCAGGAATTCGAAGCCTCCGGCGCCGATAACCCGAACCGCTTGCGCGGCATTCGCGGCGCGGCGCTCGCCGCCGCGGAGGCAGGGGAAACGGCAAAGGCCAAGACATACTACGCGAGGCTCGCGCAACTGACACGCCAGGCTAAGCCTTGATGCCGGAAAGGCGCGCCACGCGCCGCAGCTCGGGAAAGAGCCAGGCCCAGATCCCGACCACGGCAAGCGTGGCGACGCCGCCGGCGAGCACCGCGGGCACCGCGCCGAGCCAGGCGGCCGCGGCGCCGGCGCGGAAGTCGCCCAGCTCGTTCGCGGTGCCGACGAAAAGCGAGTGCACCGCGCTCACCCGGCCGCGCATCTCGTCGGGCGTGCCGAGCTGCACCACGCTCGAGCGCACGAACACGCTCACCATGTCGGCGGCGCCCATGATGGCCAGCATTGCTATCGACATGAAGACATTTTTGGAAAGACCGAAAGAGATGGCGCCGATGCCGAAAATCGCCACGCCAGCAAAGAGGGCGCGC
>DASYPG010000574.1:0-5033 GCA_036006885.1 Burkholderiales bacterium
GGTCACCGCCATGATCACCGGCCGGTAGTCCTGGCGGCGAAAGATGAAGGCGCCGTGCGGCAGCTCGATGTCGATCTGCTGACCCGCACGCATCGCGCCCAGCTGCACGTCGGTGAAACGTCCGGCCGGAATCCGGCGCACATGGAAGTCCACCGCCGCGCCGTTCGGCCGTGACGCCATCGAGAAATTGCGCGTCGTGCCATCCGCGAGCCGCAGCTTCATGTGCTGCCCCGGCGCATAGTCCACTGGCTGCTCCAGCTCTAGGCGCAGATGGATCACATCCGACGCCAGGCGGTCGAGACCCGCGATGGTCGCGCGTCGCCGTTCCGTTGGCGGCAGCGCGAGGCTTTCCGTCCGGATGCGAAGATCGGACATCGCCCGCGCCTGGCAGGCGAGGGCGAAGCCGTCGGCCTCGTCCTCGGGCGTGAGCGCCATCGGCGGCTCGGCGTATGCCACTTTGCCCTCGAGGAGCCGGACGCGGCAGGTGCCGCACGCGCCTTGCCGGCAGTCGCTCGGCAGCATGACGCCGGCGTTGAGCGCCGCGCTGAGCAGGGATTCATTTCCCGCCGGAAATGACTCGCCGCTCTCGAGACGCACGCGGTAGCTCATTTCTTGATGTCCGCCTCGACCAGCACCACGTACTTCGGACCCAGCAGCCCTTTCAGCGCCTGCAGCGCCGCCAGACCGCACTTGGTGTCCTGCTCGCCGTTGCCGCCCGACAGTCCCACCCCGCCGACGACCTCGCCGTTCACCACCACGGGGAAGCCGCCGACGAACGCGGCGAACCGGCCCTCGAAGCTCCACTGGATGCCGAAGGCTTCGTTGCCCGGCAGCGCCGGGCCGTTCGGCGGCGTGGTGAAGAGATGGGTCGAGCGCTTGTGGCCGGCCGCCGTGAAGGCCTTATTCCAGGCGATCTGAGGACCGGTAATGCGCGCGCCGTCCATGCGCTCGAGCGCGATCGGGTAGCCGCCGTCGTCGACGATGCAGACCGTCTCGAACGCCTTGATCTCCTCGGCCATCCGCAGCGCCGCGTGCGCCATCGCGCGTGCCTCGGCGAGTTCCAGCTTGAACGCGTTTTTCATAGCCCCTGGTAGACGGTCTTGATCTGGGTGTAGAACTCGAGTCCGCTGCGGCCGGACTCGCGAAACGTGGAGGTGCTCGAGCGCTTCAGGCCGCCGAACGGCGCGTTCACCAGATTGCCGGTCGTCGTACGGTTGATCTTCACCGTGCCGGACTGGATGTCCTGAGCGAAGCGATGCATGGTGCGCGGACTGCTCGTCGCGATGGCGGCCGAGAGCCCGTACTCCGTGTCATTCGCTTTGGCGATCGCGTCCTCGTAGCTGCTCGTCTCGATGATGGCGAGCACCGGCCCGAAGATTTCCTCGCGGGCGATGCGCATCTCCTGAGCCACGTCGGTAAAGACTGCCGGCGTCACGAAGTAGCCGTGGTCGTAGCCTTCGCCGAGCAGGCGCTCGCCGCCGTAGAGGTGTCGCGCCTCCTGCTTGCCGATGTCGATATAGCGCAGCACCGTTTCGAGCTGCTTCTTGGTGGCGATGGGCCCGAGCTCGTTCTTCGGGTCCATGCCGCTGCCGATCCGCAGCGCCTTGACCTTGGCGAGCAGCCGCCCGGTAAGTGCTTGCTTAACGGCCGCGTGCACGAGGAGTCGGCTCGTACCGGTGCATGCCTGGCCGGTCAGCGACAGTCCGCCCTTGATCGCCAAGTCGACCGCCCTGTCGAGATCCGCGTCCTCCATGACGATGAGCGGGTTCTTGCCTCCGAGCTCCATCTGCGTGCGTGTCGTGAGGGGCGCCGCGCGATGGATCGCTTCTCCGGCAGCCGTCGAGCCGGTAAACGAGATGGCGCGCACGACCGGCGAGGCGGTGATCACCGGGCCGACCTCGGCCGCCGAACCGGTGATGAAGTTGAGCGCGCCTTTTGGCAGTCCCGCCTTCACCAGCGCCTCCGCGAGGCGGTAGCCGCTGAGTGGAGCGTCGGAGGAGGGCTTGAACACCACCGTGTTCCCGGTAATGAGCGCCGGCGCGATCTTCCGTGCGGGGATCGACACCGGGAAGTTCCACGGCGTAATGACGCTCACCACGCCGAGCGGCTCGCGCGCGCTGTAGACGAGCATGTCCGGGTCGTCCTGCGGGAAGGTCTCGCCGCTGAACGATTGGCCTTCGATGGCATAGAAACGCAGCGTCTGCGCCGAGCGCAGGAACTCGTCCTTGGCGAGCGCGATCGATTTGCCTTCTTCGCGCGTCAGCTCCTCGGCGAAGGCGCTCGCGTTGTCCTCCAGGTGCTCGGCGGCACCCAGCAGCACTTTTGAGCGCTTGGAAATGGGTGTCTTGCGCCAGGCGTCGAAGGCCGCTGAAGCGGCGGCGAGCGCCGCCTTAGCATCCTCCTCAGTGGATGCAGCGAAGCGGCCGACGATGTCGCGTGTGTCAGCTGGATTGACGTCGTCGAAGGTCGCGCCGCGGGCCGCGGCGGTCCAGTCCCCGTCGATCAGGTTGCGAAACTGCGGCGCCGCGAGCGGTGCGTTCATGCCTGCAGCAGCGCGCGCTCGCCCTGCGGCACGGTGTTCTCCGCCATGTCGAGATCGGCAGGCGAAATGTCTTGCGCGACGTAATCCCAGTAGAGCGCCGTCGTGTAAAGGAGGCGCATCTGCGCACCGACCTCGCAGATCTTGAGGCAGCGGCGCTGCAGCTCGGGAGTCGTTGCGTGCTCGAGCACGATCTGATAGCCGCGCTCCCCGTGGATCTCGTCGGAGACGATGTGCAGATCGAAGAACTCGACTTCCTGATCGGTGAACTTGTACTTCTCGCGCAGGGTGGGCGTCTGCTTGCGGTAGATCGACGGCACCTGCGACTCGAGGCCGACTACCAGGCCGGCGACCGCGACGATCGGGTCTTCCCGCATCGCGGTCGCGTAGCACCAAGCCTGCAGGCCGCGCGTGGTGGCCGACATGTTGTCCGGATTGGTCACGCGGGCTCGCGTGGTGCCGCAGGCCTCGGCGAAGCGGATGAGGAGATCGGTATGCCGGTCGCCGCCGATCTCCTCCTCGTACATGTTGTGGAGCAGGAAGTCCTTCGCGTCCTGGAACTCGTCCGGCATGCGTGCGTAGATGTAGGCGAGGTAGTCGGCGAACGGGCCGACGTAGTGATAGTGGTTCTCCGCCCAGCGCGCGAGGTGCTCGCGCGAGAGCTTGCCGCTCGCCCAGGCGACGCTGAAGGGCGCCTTCGTGGCGGCCCTGCCCTTGATTGCGTTTTCGAGGGCGGTACGGAATTGGTCCTGGTTCATGAGCTCGGCCATGGAGGTTCTCCTCGGGCGGGGTTACGAGTGGCGGGTTGCAGTTGGGTGGACAAGTTGTATACAATATACTAAGATTTTGACCTTCGTCAAGACATCTCCACTATGAAGGGATAGGAGCCGAGCCGGACCAGCCCGGGTTTTGTATACAAAGATGCCGAAGATCGCGATCCACAAAGACGGGCAGCTCTACGAGGGCGAAGTGAAGGAGAACACCAACCTCGTGGTGCGCGCCGGCATCAAGCAGTTTCCCTGGCCGCACCTCAAGTACCGCTGCGGCATGGGCCAGTGCGGCACCTGCACGAGCCACATCCTCAAGGGCGGCGAGCACCTGCCGCCGCCCAACTGGAAGGAGCAGAAGATCCTCGGAGAACGGCTCCAGCTAGGCTACCGCCTGTGCTGCCAGCTCTGGATCAACCACGACCTGGAGCTCACCCAGGAGCACCTCGTGCCGGCGACCCCGCCGCGCGCGGGTGACGCGCCGTGTACGTCATCCTGACCAGCAAGCCCGGCCAGTTTCACACGGAGGCGGGCGAAGGCCTGACGCCCGTGGAGGCGTACGACTATCTGTTCTGCGGGCGTAAGCGCGCGCACTTCGTTATCGCCGAGCTCGCGCGCGAGGTCAAGATCCGCATCGTCGACGAGACCGGTGCGCCGGCGGTCAATTTGGTTCCTTCGAAATTCCTGCCGCGCTTCGCAACGCTGGCGCAGGCACGCGCCGAGCTTGCCGAGCTCGCCGGGAACCGCGCCCTCAATGCCGCACTAGTGAGGGTCTGATGCCGTTTACCATCACCTTCGTGACGAACGAGAAGAAAGTGGTTGCGGTCGCCGAGAAGGCGAACCTGCTGCGCACCTCGATTCGCGAGAAAGGCGGCATTCCGTTCAAGTGCGGGGCCGGCATCTGCGGCACTTGCAAGTGCAAGATCGAGCAAGGATTGGAAAACACCGACGAGATCAAGGACCGCGAGCGCAATCACCTCAGCGAGGCGGAATTCGCCGCGGGTCACCGCATGGCGTGCCAGACGTTCGTGAATGGCGACATCCTCGTGTCGTGGGTACCACTCGCGCTAAGGCCACCGACCAGGCCGCGGATCGCTAGCAGCGGACCGCCGGGCGCCCCGCCGGCTCAATGAAAGGCGTGCAAGCCTAGCGCCGCAAGTGCACTTACGGTGGGCAGCCGGTGCACGCGGGCGGTCAATCGGCCTCGCCCAGGAAGGCGATGTCGCCTGCCGTGAGGACCGCCGGGTCGAGCCCCAGGGCGAGCACTCGCGTGACGATGTCGTCTGAGCGTGCCGAGCCAGGCTGCCTTGCCATGTGCCGTCAAGCGGGGCACTCCCGTAAAGAGGGTAGCGGGAGCGCTCGGGGGCGAGCGCTCGGATCGGCTGAACATCGAGCGCCCTCGGAGGGCTACTTGGGGTGTTGGTGGAGGCGGCGGGAATCGAACCCGCGTCCGTAGACCCTCCACAGTCAGGACTACATGCTTAGCCTGGTTCTTTAATGCCTTCGCCTTACGCCCGCCAACCGGCAGGCTGACGTTCGGCTAGCCGCTTCGACGGATCCGCCGGGCGAAGCGACCACACCCGGCAGAGAGGCTGATGTGAATGACGCTGCACCGGTGATGCCAGCTCGGCTTGCGCCTTGCCTATCCGGCCTAGCCCATCAGCAAGCTAGTGCAGCGTCCAGCAGGTATTGGCTGCTAGAGCGAAACGCTCGTCGTTGGCGTTTGT
>DASYPG010000575.1:0-1836 GCA_036006885.1 Burkholderiales bacterium
CTCGTGCTCGCCCAGCAGGAGCCGTCCAACGTCCAGCAGCAGCAGCAGCGCGAGACGACGCAGCCGGGCAACAACGCCCCGGTGTGGCGCGACGTGCGCAGCGGCCAGGAGAACTTCACCACCATCAAGGGGCGCGAGACCGGCGTCCTGGTCCAGTCGGGCGGCGAGACCTGGCGGCGCATCCGCAACGGTCCGGTCACGTTCTATGGCGGCCTGCTGGTCGTGCTGATCGTGGCCGCGATCCTCGGCTTCTACGCGATCTTCGGGCCGGTGAAGCTGCACGACAGGCCGACCGGGCGCCTGATCCAGCGCTTCAGCCGGCTCGACCAGGTGGTCCACTGGTCGGTGGCGATCAGCTTCTGCATCCTCGGCCTGGGTGGCCTGATCATGCTCTTCGGCAAGCACGTGCTGCTGCCCGTCATCGGCTACACGCTTTTCGGCTGGCTCACCGCGCTCTCCAAGAACCTGCACAACTTCGTCGCGCCGATCTTCATCGTTTCGGTCGCCGCCATGATCGTGCTGTACGTGCGCCACAACCTGCCCAAGGCGTATGACCTGAAGTTCCTGTTGGGTGCGTTCGAGGTGATGGCGAAGGGCAAGCACATTCCCTCGGGCAAGTTCAACGGCGGCGAGAAGGTGTGGTTCTGGGGTGGCGTGGTCGTGCTCAGCATCGTCGTCACCTGGAGCGGCCTCATCCTGCTCTTCCCCAACTTCGACCAGACGCGCGCCGTCATGCAGGAAGCCTGGATCTGGCATGCGTGCGCCGGGCTGCTGTACATCTCGATCTCGTTCGGCCACATGTACCTTGGCACGATCGGCCTCGACGGTTCCTACCAGGCCATGCGCACGGGCTACGTCGACGAGACCTGGGCGAGGGAGCACCACCAGTACTGGTATGAGGAAATGAAAGCGTCGGCGCGCCAGCCTGCCGGGGGCGGAGCCGTTCCGGCCGGAGCCCCCCATATGAAGGAGAAACCGTGAAAGCCATCCTCGCAGTGCTAGCTGCCGGGCTCATGGCCGGCGTGATGTTCGCTTCCCAGGCGAAGCTGCCGCCGCCGCCGGCAAAGAGCGATGCCGAGAAAGCGGCGGAGGCCGAGAAAGCGGCCGCCGGCAAGGCGAAGGACGCCGCGGATCTCACCAAGGCGCAGGACAGGGCGGTCGCCAACTACAAGAGCAAGAAGAACGCAGCGTCGATGGACCGCAAGAAGTAACGATTTCCGGAGGAGAGGGAGACGAAGAAGGGCACCTCAGGGTGCCCTTCTTTTTTGCCCGGAGAGTAGGATGGCCGTCCGGGAGGAGGGACCGATGGCTGGGCGCACAAGCTTCGATTTCGAGCTGGGAACGGCGCGCGCGCGGCGCCGGCCCGGCGATGAAAGTCCGATGCGCATCCTGGTGCTGGGCGATTTCAGCGCGCGTGCGCAGCGCGGCGTCGAAGACGACCGCGACCTCGCGGCGGGCAAGCCGGTCGTAATCGACGTCGACGATTTCGATCGCGTGATGGCGCAAATCGCACCTCGCCTGGCGCTGGGCCGCGGCAAGGCGCTCGCGCTCGAGTTTGCCGCGCTCGACGATTTTCATCCGGACCGGCTCTACCGTCTCGCGCTGTTCCAGGGATTCCGCGAGGCGCGCCGGCGCATGCAGGACCCCGCAAGCTTTGCGGACGCAGCGGCGCAGGACGCGGAGGCCTTCGCGCGTCTGGTCGGAGGCGCGCCGCAGGCCGCGCCGCAACGCCAGCACGACGGCAGCGTGGAGGCGCATGTGCAGGCGCTGATCCGCGAGGCCGTGGCGCCGCACATCGTGCCCGACGCGCCGCCTCACCAGGCGCTCTACGTCGCT
>DASYPG010000576.1:0-9125 GCA_036006885.1 Burkholderiales bacterium
GAGATGCCCAAGGAGGACGCCGAGACCCGCCGCACGCGCCTCAAGAACCTGATCAAGCTGGGCAAGGAGCGCGGCTTCCTCACCTATTCGGAGATCAACGACCACCTGCCCGACGACCTCGTCGACGCCGAGCAGATCGAGGCCATCATCTCGACCTTCGGCGACATGGGGATCCAGGTCTACGACCAGGCGCCCGACCAGGAGACCCTGCTCATCGCCTCCGATGCGCCGCCGGTGGCGCAGCCCGACGATGACGTCGAGGAGCAGGCCGAGGCGGCGCTCTCCACGGTGGACTCGGAGTTCGGCCGCACCACCGACCCGGTGCGCATGTACATGCGCGAGATGGGCTCGGTGGAGCTGCTCACGCGCGAAGGCGAGATCGAGATCGCCAAGCGCATCGAGGACGGCCTGCGCCACATGATCCTGGCGATCAGCGCCTGCCCGACAACGGTGCAGGAGATCCTCGACCTCGCCGACAAGGTGGAGAAGGACGAGCTGCGCATCGACGAGGTGGTCGACGGCCTGATCGACCCCAACGCCAAGGACGACTTCGATCCGAAGAAGGCCGCGCCCACGCCGGAAGATGAAGAGGCGCAGATCGAGGAAGAGGAGAGCGAGGACGAAGAAGCCGCCGACGCGGCGCAGTCGGCGAGCCTGCTCGCGCTGCGCGCCGAAGCGCTGGACAAGTTCGCCCGCATCCGCCGTCTGTACGAGAAGCTGGGCAAGGCTTTGGAGCACAAGGGCTCCAAGGACAAAGATTTCCTGCGCGCGCGCGACCAGATCTCCAACGAGCTCATGGGCATCCGTTTTACCGCGCGCACCGTCGAGCGCCTTTCCGACAGCGTGAGGAGCTTGGTCGACGAGGTCCGGCGCCACGAGCGCGCGATCCACGACATCGCGGTCGAAAAGGCGCAGATGCCGCGCCAGCACTTCATCAAGCTGTTCGCGAGCACCGAGGGCTCCAAGCGCTGGCTCGTCACCGAGGTCAACGCCGAGCATCCGTGGAGCGAGGGCCTGCGCCGGGTCGAGCCTTCGATCCTCGAGCTGCTGTCGAAGATCCAGGCGGTGCAGCAGAAGATCGGTATCCAGGTGCGCGACCTGAAGGAGATCAACAAGCAGATGTCCACGGGGGAAGCCAAGGCTCGGCGCGCCAAGCGCGAGATGACCGAGGCCAACCTCCGTCTCGTGATTTCGATTGCGAAGAAGTACACCAACCGCGGCCTGCAGTTCCTCGACCTCATCCAGGAAGGCAACATCGGCCTGATGAAGGCGGTGGACAAGTTCGAATACCGCCGCGGCTACAAGTTCTCGACCTACGCCACGTGGTGGATCCGGCAGGCCATCACGCGCTCGATCGCCGACCAGGCGCGCACCATCCGCATCCCGGTGCACATGATCGAGACCATCAACAAGATGAACCGGATCAGCCGCCAGATCCTGCAGGAGACCGGGCAGGAGCCGGATCCGGCGACGCTCGCGCAGCGGATGGAGATGCCGGAGGAGAAGATCCGCAAGATCCTCAAGATCTCCAAGGAGCCGATCTCCATGGAGACGCCGATCGGCGATGACGACGACTCGCATCTCGGCGATTTCATCGAGGACCAGTCGACGCTCGCGCCCTCGGACGCCGCTACTTTCGCTTCGTTGAGGGATGTGACGAAAGAAGTGCTCGATACGCTGACCCCGCGCGAGGCGAAGGTGCTGCGCATGCGCTTCGGCATCGAGATGTCGACCGACCATACGCTCGAAGAAGTCGGCAAGCAGTTCGACGTCACGCGCGAGCGCATACGCCAGATCGAGGCCAAGGCGCTGAGGAAGCTGCGGCACCCCTCGCGCTCGGAGCGGCTCAAGAGCTTCCTCGACCAGGAAGGTTGATCTGGGAAAATGCAGGAAAGAGGGGCCGCGAAAGCGGCCCTTCTTCTTTCTACGGGTAATAATCTCCGCTACAGGGCCGGTAGCTCAGCCGGTTAGAGCAGGGGACTCATAATCCCTTGGTCGTTGGTTCGAATCCAACCCGGCCCACTAAGGGGGAATCACGATGCACGTCGCAAACAACGCCGGCCGCACGCGCGCTGCCGCCGTTGCATTGCTGTTCCTGCTCGCGCTCGTGCTTCCCCGGCCGGCGCAGCCTCGCGATGAGTCTCCCGTCGAGAAGCAGTTGAATCCGATCGCGAACGTGACCAGGCTCTCGGTGTCCCCCAGCGTCGATCTCGGCGTCGGGCCCGACCACAAGAACCAGCCGGCACTCAATTTCCAGCCTGTCGTTCCGTTCCGGCTGAGCGACAACTGGCACATCATTACCCGTTCCAGCCTATCGATCATCCACCTTCCCGACCCCGAGGCGACGACCGGGTTGGGTGATCTCAGCACCTCGCTTTTCGTCTCGCCCGCCCGGACGGGTTCGTGGATCTGGGGCGCCGGTCCCATCTTCCAGCTACCCACTGCAACCGACACGAATCTCGGCACGGGCAAATGGTCCGCGGGTCCGACGGCAGCGCTCATTTACTCGAACGAGCCATGGGTCAACGGGATTCTGGTGAGCCATCTCTGGTCCGTCGCGGGGGCGCACGATCGCGACCAGGTCAGTCTTACGCAGATAGAGGCTCAGTTGAGTTACCTGTATCCCAACAACTGGTACCTCCAGACCAACCCGACCTTCGCCTATGACTGGAAAGCCTCTGCCGGGCAACGCTGGACCGTGCCTGTCGGGTTCGACGTGGGCAAGGTGTCGCCGTACCGCTTGGAGGGCATCGGCCTGCAGTTCGGTGCGTATTACAACTTGGTGCGGCCCGACGGCGCCGCCAATTGGGTATTGCGCGCGCAGCTCTCGGTAACTTACTGATTGCGCGCGTAGTCGCCGCAAACTCCCGGCCCACCACCACTTGTCATTTGAAGCGATCGATTCCAGAATGGGCCGGGTGGTCGATTCCGGGGGGATTCGAGATGGCCAAGCAGGTATGTAACCTCGCGATGTTGAAGTGCTCCATGGGCCTTGCTCCGGGCACGTTTATGGTCACGCCCGAGAAAATGGTGAATACAAGCTACCAACCGGCGGCAAACATCATGGATCACATTCCGATGAAGAACATCATGCCCTTCGGAATGTGCAAGAGCCCCGCGAATCCGCAAGTGGCCGCGGCGACCGCCGCGGCCATGGGAACGCTGACCCCGATGCCGTGCATCCCCGTTACGCCTGCGCCGTGGGTCCCGGGCGCGCCAACCGTCCTGCTCCAGAATTTCCCCGCCCTTAACGACACTTCCAAGCTGATGTGCATCTGGGCGGGGGTCATCGAAGTAACCAATCCCGGCCAGCAGACGCACGACATTCCGTAAGCCCCGCCGCAGGATCCAACGCCTAAGCGCTGCCGTAAGGGGCAAATCTTGGCGCGCCGCTTGCTACCACTCATGGGGTAACCCCGACAAAACGGAGGTTCCATGACTCCTGCTGTAAGAGAATCCACAGCGGCCGATGCGAAGTCCTCATCCGCGAACCCCGCAGCCGTTTCGGGCCTGTACGGTGTCCGCTACCAAGTCAAGGATGTCGGTCGTTCCATCGACTTCTATACGCAACAGCTTGGCTTCAAACTCGATCGAAAGCACCTCCCGGCTTTCGCGCAAGTTTCGGTCGGCGATTTCAGACTGACGCTCAGTGGACCGGGGGCTTCGGGTTCGCGCCCGATGCCTGACGGTCAGGCACAAGAGTCGGGTGGCTGGAATCGCGTCATGCTCCAGGTGGCCGATCTCCTCGCTGCCGTTGAAGCCCTGAAGAAAACCGGCGCTCGGTTCCGAAACGAGATCGAAGCCGGTCCCGGCGGCAAACAGATCCAGTTGCTCGACCCGGACGGCAACCCGCTCGAGTTGTTCGAGCCGGCGCATTAGGTCGTCGCTGGGGCAGAGACCGTCTTTCGTTTGCCGTCAATACCCGCCGGTGTTGTCGCTCTCCGTTTTTACCGCTCGGAACCGCTCGGGACCGGGGGTGGAATGAATTCGCCGCCGCATCAGCCGGCTTGCCGCGCTTCCTTCGTGCGCTATCTCAAGACGGTTAGTTCGAACGCACTACGCGTAGGAATGTTGTTTGCTCGCGCACCCAGATCTTGTGGTGCCGAAACGCTGGACGCGAGGATAGGGGTCCAGTAAATTCGAATCACTGGGGAGGCAGGGTCGCCACAGGCGGCCCCAATGGCGCAAACGGGGAATACAAAAACGGCGCAGCTCGAGGCCGGCAGCACGAAGGAGCCAGCAACTGACCGCGCGGAAGCGCAGTCGGGCGCTGGCGACGATCCGCTGCGCCGGTTCAGCGCGCTTTCGGGCGACTGGTTCTGGGTCCAGGACGCGCAGCTTCGGCTCACTTACATGTCGAGCCGCCTGGGCGAGCAGTCGGGGATCGATCTCGCCCTGTACCTCGGCGCGCGCCGCTGGGACCAGCCCGCCCTGAACCTCACGCAGACCGACTGGGACCGCCACCGCGCCCAGGTGGAGCGCCACGAGCCGTTCAAGGACTTCGAGATCCAGTGCCTGGCCGACGGCGGCCGCAAGTTCTGGCTGTCGCTCAGCGCGCAGCCCCTGCTCGACGAGGACGGCGGGTTCAGCGGCTACCTGGGCGTGGGCCGCGACGTCACCCAGGAGAAGCGCGTCGAGCAGCTGCTGCAGCTCGAGCATGCCATCGCGCGCGCGATGGCCGAGGCGGCCAACGTCGTCGAAGCGGTGCGCTCGGTGCTGCGCGGCATCGGCGAAAGCGAAGGCTGGGACTGCGCCGATTTCTGGCGCGTCGACGAGGTCGGGTCGCTGCTGCGTCCGTTCGAGCGCTGGTCGGCTTCCGGGATGGAGGCCGCCGCGCGCCCGCTCGAGCGCGCCGGCGATGCCGCGCTGAAGCCCGGCGTCGGACTCGCCGGGCTGGTGTGGCAGTCCGGCGAGCCGATCTGGATCGCCGATGCCACGCAGGACCCGCGCGGCTCGGGCACGCTCAAGCCGGAAGAGACCGGCCTGCACGCCGCGGTCCTGATGCCGGTGCGCCTCTCCGGGCGCGTGGTCGGTGTGCTCGACCTCGCGAGCCGCACGGTGCGGGCGCCGGAGGCGCGCTTCCTGGAGACGCTCGAGACCATCGCGCATCACCTCGGCCCGCTCCTGCAGCGCGCCTCGGTGGAGCAGGCTCGCCGCGACAGCGACGCGCGCCTGCGCAGCCTCACGCACCTCTCGGCCGACTGGTACTGGGAGCTCGACGCGACTTACTCCTTCACCCGCATCGAGGGCCGCAACGTGGCGGGCGGCGACAAGGAGCTCGCGCGCCGTCTGATCGGCATCCGCCGCTGGGAGAGCGGCCTGGAAGTGGAGGGCGGCTGGGACGCGCATCGGGCGATCCTCGACGCCCGCAAGCCCTTCTACGAGGTGCTGACGTGGCGCGCGATGGCCGATGGCCGCGTGCGTTACATGAGCATCAGCGGCGAGCCGGTATTCGGACACGACGGCAGCTTCGCCGGCTACCACGGCGTCGGCCGCGAGGTCACGGTGCAGAAGCGCGCCGAGAAGATGCTGCGGCTCGAGCACGAGGTGGCGCGCTCGCTCGCGGCGGCCGAGGACACGGCGAGCGGCCTCAAGGGCGTGATCCTCGCGCTGTGCGAAGCCGAGGGCTGGAACGCCGGACGCTACTTCCGCGTCGACAGCACCTCGGGGCAGCTGCATTTCCAGGACGGCTGGTGCGTGAGCGAGCCGTCGCTCGACAATTTCATCGAGCATTCGCGCCAGCTATGGCAGTCAGGCAAGGCGGTCTGGTCGGGCGGCTTGCCGGCGAGCGCGCCGCAGCCGCGCCCCGTCGGGGCCGGCATCGATTCGGGGCACGGCGTGTTCGCCTTCGGCGTGGTCTCCGGAGGCAGGACCATCGGCGTGCTGGTGTTCTCCGGCCGCAGCGTCGGCGCGCCCGACGAGCGCCTGCAGCAGGCGGCGCGCGTCATCGGCAGCCAGGTGGGGCAGTTCCTGCGCCGCAAGCTCGCCGAAGAGTCGCTACGCGAGAGCGAAGTGCGCTTTCGCAGCCTCACCCAGATGTCGAGCGATTTCTTCTGGGAGACCGATCCGCAGCAGCGCGTCTCGGCCATCGTGCACGGGCCCACCTACCCCACGGCCGAGATCGGCTACGGCGTGGTCGGCCGTACGCTCTGGGACCTCCCCGCCGTCAGTCCCGACGAGACCGGCTGGGCGGCGCACCGGGCGACGCTCGAGAGCCACATCCCGTTCCGCGATTTCGAGTTCGCCCGCGCCATGCCCGACGGGATGACGCGCTATTTTTCGCTTTCCGGCGAGCCGCGCCTCGCCGCCGACGGCACCTTCCTCGGCTATCGCGGCGTCGGGCGCGACGTTACCGAGAGCGCCCTCACGCGCGAGCGCATCGCCTCGCTGGCCTACCGCGACCCGCTTACCGGCCTCGCCAACCGCACCAGCCTCGGCCCGGCGCTCGAGCAGGCCGTGGAGCGTGCCCGCCGCCGCGCCGTCCGGCTCGCCGGCGTGTTCATCGACCTGGACGGCTTCAAGCAGGTGAACGACCTCTACGGGCACGATGCCGGCGACCGGTTCCTCATCGAGATCGCGCGCCGGCTGCGCGCCGCGGTCCGAGCGAGCGACGTGGTCGCGCGCCTCGGCGGCGACGAGTTCTTCGTCCTGCTGGAGGAAGTGCTGGACGAAGCCGCGGTGGAGAGCGTGATCCGCAAGCTTCTGGGAGAAGCGCTGCGCCCGTACGAGCTCCCCGGGGGCGGCCAGGCGCGCCTCTCCGCCAGCATCGGCGTGAGCCTGTTCCCCGACCACGCGCTCGACGCCGCCTCGCTCGTGAAGTACGCCGACACCGCGATGTATGCCGCAAAGCAGGCGGGGAAGAACGGCTACTGCTTCTTCAGCTCCGACTCGGTCCCAGCGAGCGCAAGTGCGCACGCAGCGGTGCGAGCGTCGGGCTCTCCTGCGACGCCCCCGATCCCGCCTTCCCCAGGAGGGAAGTAAGCTCGCTCACGCCGAGCGGCAGGCTGAGGTAATGGCCCTGTCCGGCGTCGCAGCCGATATCGAGCAGGTAGTCGAGCTGCTCCCGCGTTTCCACGCCTTCCGCCACCGAAGTGAGCTTGAGCTGCTTCGACAGCGCCACCATGGTGCCGACGAGCGCGGTGTCGGCGCGATCGGCGCCGATATCGCGCACGAACGACTGGTCGATCTTCAGCTTGTGCACCGGGAAGCGGTGCAGGTACGCGAGCGAAGAGTAGCCGGTGCCGAAGTCGTCCACCGAGATGCGCACGCCGAGGGCCGTGAGCTCGTGCAGCGCGCCGATGGTGTGCGCGGTGCTGTGCATGATCGTGGTTTCCGTGATCTCGAGCTCCAGGCAGCGCGCCGGAAGCCTCGTCTGCAGCAGGATCGCCTCGATCGCTTTCACGATGTCCTTCTGCCGGAACTGGCGCGGCGAGAGGTTCACCGAGACCTGCATCCAGGCGTGGCCCAGATCGAGCCACGTCCTGCACTGGCTGCAAGCCTCCT
This sequence comes from Burkholderiales bacterium, assembly GCA_036006885.1. Classification (GTDB taxonomy): domain Bacteria; phylum Pseudomonadota; class Gammaproteobacteria; order Burkholderiales; family SG8-39; genus SCGC-AG-212-J23. Next base: position 7,504 of record DASYPG010000576.1, read on the forward strand.
GCAGGGCCCACAGGCCGATCGGCACGATCAGCCCGCTTTCCTCGGCGATCGGGATGAACTCCGCGGGCGAAACGACGCGGTCCTTGTCGTTCCAGCGCAGCAGCGCCTCGGCGCCGAGGAGGCGGCCGGTCTCCAGCGTCACGATCGGCTGGAAGTGCAGCACGAATTCATGGCGCTCGAGGGCGCGCCGCAGGCGCAGCTTCAGCTCCGCGTGCCGCTCGGTGCGCGTCGCCATGTCGTGCGAGAAGCGCTGGAAGTTGTTGCGCCCCTCGCGCTTGGCGTGATGCATCGCCAGATTGGCGTTGCGCAGCAGCGCGTCGGGGTCCTGGTCGTCCACCGGATAGACCGCCAGGCCGATGCTCGCGGATAGATAGAGCTCGTGGCCCGAGATCACGGCGCGCTCGGCAACCGCCGCGAGCAGGCGCTGCGCGACCTGCGCGATCTCGTCGAAGTCGGGCAGCCCCTCGAGCAGCACGGCAAACTCGTCGTCGCCCAGGCGCGCCAGGGTGTCGATGCTGCGCAGGCACGACTGCAGCCGGCGCGCCGCCTCGGTCAGCACGAGGTCGCCCACCGCCTGCCCGAGCGCGTCATTGATCTCCTTGAAATTGTCGAGGTCGAGGATCATCACCGCGAGCAGGCTTCCGCTGCGGTCGGCGCGCGCGATGGCGTGGTTCAGGCGGTCCGTGAGCAGCGCCCGGTTCGGCAGGCCGGTGAGCGACTCGTAGTGCGTAAGGCGGGTCAGCGCCTGCTCGACGCGCTTGCGCTCGGTGATCTCGGTGCCGACGCCGCGATAGCCGCGGAACGCGCCGGAACGGTCGAAGACCGGTTCGCCGCTCAGGCTGAAATGGCGCAGCTCGCCGCCGGGATGCTGGCGCACGAACTCGAAGCCGCGAAACGGCAGATGCGCCTCGAGCGTCGCCATGTGGGCCTGCCAGCCTGCCGCGTCGGGCGAGACCGAATGCAGCTCCCAGCGCGACCTGCCGATCAGGCGCTCGCGCGGCAGCGCGCCGCGGTAGCCCGCGCCGTGCACCAGCTCGGTCAGCCGATGCTCGGCGTCGGTTTCCCAGTAGAACTCGGAGGAAAGCCGCACGAGCGCACGGAAGCGCTCCTCGGCGAGCGTGCGGACCTGCGCGACGGCGCGGCGCGGCGCCAGCCTGGGCTTTGCGGCCCGGCGAACCTTCTTATTCTTTTTATCCATCCCCGCCGCGAGATTACACGGCGGCGGGCCGGAGGGCAAAGACTAGCTCGAGATTAGCTGGAAACTGAATCGAGCAGCCGGGTCATCGTCTGATCGGCCCAGTAGTCCGGGTCGCGCTCGATCTTCTCGTCGCCGCGTGCGCGCGTGGCCGCGTCGACGCCCTTGCGCTCGCAGAAGCCGTGCCAGAACTCCTTCACTTCCTCGGCCGACATGTCGTCGGCGCGGCGGTTACGCGAGGGGCCGCTCATGGAGGCATTGTAGCCCCGTTGCGGTAAAATCCGCCCCCTCCACGGGGTGGTAGCTCAGCTGGGAGAGCGTCGCGTTCGCAATGCGAAGGTCGGGAGTTCGATCCTCCTCCACTCCACCAGATTTCAGCCTTTCGCCGGCGTCGGGCGAACGCCCGCGCGGGAAGGCGCGTCGGCGA
>DASYPG010000577.1:0-7450 GCA_036006885.1 Burkholderiales bacterium
CAGCGCCTCGCCCGTTCCGCCCGTGGGCTCGAGGCCGGCCGCGCCCAGACGCTCGGCGACTTCCGGCGCCGCGAGCGAGCGCCTCATCGCCTCGTGCAGGCGCTCGGCGATCGGCCGCGGCGTCCCCGCGGGAAGCGCAAACGCGAAATAGGTCGGCACGAGCGTGTCGTCGTCCGCGCCGGCTTCCACGAGCGTCGGCACCTCCGGGAGGAGCGCGGAACGGCTCTGCGTGCCGATGGCGAGCGCGCGCAGGCGTCCATCGCGCACGAATCCGAGCACCGCCGCGGGCGACGCGATCGTCACCCCGGCCTCGCCCGCGACCACCGCCTGCACCGCCGGACCCGCGCCCTTGTACGGCACATGCGTGAGATCAATCCCGAGCCGCGCCTTCAGCGCTTCGATATTGAGCTGGGCCATGCTGGCAACGCCGAAGCTCGCGTAGTTGATCGCGCCGGGCTTCGCCTTGGCGAGCCGCGCGAGCTCGCCGAGCGACTTTGCCGTGAGCTTCGGATCGACCACCAGGACGTACGGCGCCGAAGTCACGATGCCGACGTACTCGAAGTCCTGCAGCGGGTCGTAAGGCAGGCTCTTGTAGAGGCTCGGGTTGACGCCCAGCGCGCCGCGGTCGGTGAGGAGCAGCGTATAGCCGTCGGGCGCGGACTTCGCCACGACGGACGCGCCGACCAGCCCGTTCGCGCCTGGGCGGTTCTCGACCACCAGCGGCTGTCGCAACGTTTCACTCATTCCCTGCCCGACGGTGCGCGCGGTCAGGTCGGCGCCGCCTCCAGGCGTGAAGGACACGATCAGGCGGATGGGGCGCGCGGGATACGCCTCCTGCGAAAGCGTGGCGCCGCTATTCACGAAAAGAACAAAAACGAGCAAGAAGCGCTGAAGATGCATTGGTGCGCGATTACTCGAGCTGCCACCATCCCACGCCCATCCCCATGATGCTGCGGAAGAGCGGCTCGTAGACGAGGAACTCGGGCCTTTGCGCGCCGACCGCGCCGAGGAGCACGATCCACTGCCGCAGCTCCGCCTCGCCATGCTCGATCAGTTCGGCGGACGACAGCGCGGCGAGCCGGTGGCCTTCGCCCGCGCGCATCCAGGCGACGATGCGGCGATCGAATTCCACGCTGATGTCGCCGACATAGCGCGAGCCCACGTGGTGCGCCCACGGGTGCGAAGGCGAAAAGTGCGATAGCCCGCCCGAGCCGCAGAGAACGATGCGGCGCGCACCGAGTCTCTGATCGATCACCCGCCGCAGCGCCTGCCCGAAGGCATAGCAGCGCGCGGCCGAAGGCGCCGGCGGATGCACTGCGTTCACGAACACCGGGACCACCGGCGTTCCGCTCTCGCGCACGAGGTAGAGGATCGGCTCGACATGGGCATGGGAGAGCAGCCTGCCGTCCCGGAACGAGGCCGAGAAGCCGACGTCGAAGCCCTCGTCCAGGCAGCCGCCGACCAGCGTCGCGGCGATTTCCGGATGCGCCGCGACCTGCGCCGTCTGCTTGCGGTCCCAATCGTCGGCAACGTAGTCGCCGCCCGTGTACACGAGAAGCTGCGGCAGGTTGTCGGGGCCGAAGTTCTCGGTCTGGTCGTCGCCGACCAGCAGCACCGCGTCGGCCCGAGTCCGCGTCAGGCGCTCGCGGACCGTGCGGTGCGCGTCCCGGATGTGGGCATAGCGTTCACGGTTGTCCTCGAGCGTCTCCGCGCGCGCCTCGGCTGTATCGATGGCGGGCCGGCCGGCTTTGCGCTCGACGTTGGCCTTCGAGCGCGCGCGGCGCGCGTCCCAGGTCTCGGGCTCCTGGAAGGTGTACGCGTGGGAAGTCGCGAAGGCGCCGATCAGCGGCATACGCACACCTTACCGGATGCGACAGCACCCGGCTGCTCTTGGTCGAACTAGAGCGGCTTGATCTCGACCTTGCGGAACTTGATCGCGCCGCCGGGGGCGTCCTTCGCGCCGTTGCCGAACTGCAACGCGAACGGCCCTTGCGCGAGCTTGCTGTCGTTCACGTTGACGGTCTGCTGGCCGTTGAGCACCACGACGAGGTTCGTGCCGCGCGCGGTGATCTCGTAGGTATTCCACTTGCCGCCGGCCTTCGGCATCGGGTCGACCTTGGCGACGTTGACGATGCCGCCGGTGCCATAGCTGGGCTCGGGCCGCTGGTCGTAGATGTTGACCTCGTACGCAGTATCGGCGCCGATCTTCTTCGGATCCTGCGCGCGGAGGAAGATGCCGCTATTGGTGGTGTGGTCGGCCCAGAACTCGGCGCGGATCTGGAAATCCTTGTACGAGTTCTTCGACACCAGATAACCGCCCTTGCCCCGGTCGGCCACGACCGCGCCGCCTTCCAGGCGCCAGTTGGCGTCGCCGATCTGGTTCCAGTTGTCCAGGCTCTTCGAAGTTCCGTCGATCAGCGTGACCCAGCCCGAATCACCGCCCGGCATCATCGAGCAGCCGGCAGCGAATGCGAGCAGCGCTACAGCGAGCACAGACAGGCGTTTCATGGCGTTCCTCCCCTAGGGTGATCCCGCCTGGACGGCGGCGGGCGCGGCCATTCTACGCGCAGTAACATAGATGTCTAGGAATGAGATGAAAGCGGACGACCCGAAAAGCCTGAAGGCCCAGCCCTTCACCGAGACCTTCCGCGAGTTCATCGATCGGCTGCGCGCGGCGGGCGAGCTCGTCGACGTCCGCCAGCCCGTGGACGTCCGGCACATCGCGACGCTGGTCGACCAATCGGACAAGGCGCTGTTCTTTCACCGGCCGGTGGGCTACGACACGCCGGTCGTCTCCGGTCTGATCCGCTCGCGCAGTCGCGCCATCATGTCGATGGGCTGCAACGACTACGGAGAGATCGAAGCCAAGCTGCAGCACGGGATCGACCATCCGATTGCGCCGCGGCACGTCGCCACCTCTCCGACGAAGGAGCGGATCCTGTCGGGCGACGAGGTGGATCTGTTCCGCCTGCCGGTGCCGATGTCCTCGATCTACGACGGCGGGCCGATGATCACGGCGGGCGTCGTGATCGCGCGCGACCCCGAGCACGGCATGAACAGCGGCGTCTACCGCTTCATGCTGAAGGAGCGCGCGCTCACGGGCATCGACATCGTCACGCCGAACAACATGCGTCTCTTCGCGCAGCGCGCCTATGAGGCGGGCAAGCCCTGCCAGATCTCCATCTCGATCGGCACCCACCCAATGGAGATCATGGGTGCGGGCTATCGGGCGCCGATTGGTATGGACGAGATGGCGATCACGGGCGGCATTCGCGGCGCCGCCGTGGAGCTCGCGCCGTGCGAAACCATCGATCTGCCGTACGTGGCCGACGCCGAAATTGTGCTCGAGGCGGAGATCCTGCCGACCGGGTGGACGCAGCCCGAGGGCCGCTTCGGCGAGTTCACCGGCCTGATGGGCGGGCTGCATTGGAACCCGAACGTGCGGGTGAAGGCCGTGCTGATGCGGCGCGATGCGGTGTATTACGCGCTGCACATGCCCTGGGAGAACACCTGGCTTGCCGCGCCCACGCGCTATCAGGCGATCCGCCGCGCCCTGCGTACCGCGGGCGTGCAGGTGAAGGACATCAACGTGACCCTCGGCGGCCGCGCGTTCTGGCATGCGGTCATCTCGATCCGCAAGCAGGCCGGCGAAGGCAAGAACGCGCTGCTCGCGGCGCTTTCCGTAATGGACCTCAAGCACGTGGTCGTCGTCGACGACGACATCGACGTCTTCGATCCCACGGAAGTCGAATGGGCCATCGCGACGCGCGTCCAGGCCGACCGCGACGTCATGATCGTCACCCACGCCCGCGGCAAGCCGCTCGACCCAAGCCTCGCGCCCACCCCGCCCGGGGTCGTGCCGACCACCGCCAAGGTAGGCATCGACGCGACGATCGCCGAAGGGATCCCGCGCGAGCGCTACGAGCGCATCTCGTACGCCTATGCCGATCGCGCCCGGATCGCCGACTACCTTGCCGGCAAGACCGATCCGTCCCAGCCCGCCGCACCCGGCGCCGCCGCGGAGCTGGCGCAGAAAATACTCGCCGTCATAGGCAAGACGCCGCTTTACTACACCGAGCTCGCGGACAAGTTTTCCGACTACGACTTCCAGACGGTGGCGCGGGCGCTGGGCAGCCTGCATGCCGAGCAGAAGCTCTGGCAGGACGCGAAGGGCCGGATCTGCGTGTGCGGATCCACGTTCGCCGCCAAGCCGTAGCTAGCCTACTTCATCGGCCGCCCCTCGTCGTCGAGCTGCGGCACGCCGTACGCGGCGAGAATCGCCTGGATGCGGCCGCGGTTGGCCTCGATCAGGCGCTCGATCCGGTCCTTCCATTCGCGCTCGCCGAAGCGCACGCCCATGCCGATGCGGAAATCGAACTGGATGGCCGGGTCTGGCGCAAAAGGAACGACCGCAACCGCGGCGGCGGTTGCGCGCTTTGCGAAGTAGCCGGCGATCGGTCCCCACACGAACGCGACGTCGATCGCTCCGGTCACCAGGTCCTTCTCGACGATCTCGCCGGGATAGCGCTCGGGGTCGCCCGACTGTATCTGGTAAGGCACCGCCTGGTTGAACAGGCCGTGCTTCAGCAGCCAGTCGACGGGCGGGGTCTGGCCGATCACGCCGAGCTTGAGCGATTTCAGCTTTGCCGGCTCAAGCTTCATTAGGTCCTCGGGCACCTTGATGGCGTCCAGTCCGCGGCCCTTCACGTACGCGAGCGCGTAAGTGGAGCGGTAATACGGCTTGGTGGTGGCCGCAAGCTCAAAGCCCACCGGCACACCCAGCACGAGATCGCACTTGAAGCGGTCGGAGTCGGGCTCCCGCCCGCGCAGCGTGTTGCGGATGAACCCCATGCGCTGCGGGAACCACGTGTACTCGAGCTTCCATCCGAGCTCGGCCGCGAAGAGCTCGGCGATCTTGTTCTCGAAGCCCTCGCCGGCGCGGTTGGAGAACGGCAGATTGTTCGGGTCCTGACAGACGCGCAGCACACGATCACCGTCTGCGGCGGCAAGCGGCTGGCCGAGCGCAGAGAGCGGCGCGAGCAGAGCCGCTGCGACCAGGAGCACAGCGAGCGGTGCGCCCCGCTGGCTCATCTTGTCGCCTCCGGCAGTCCCCGCGCGCCTTGCGTCTTGGCCGTGTCGAGTCCACTCACGCCGCGAAAAGTCGCGGCGCTGAAATTCGTCCGCGCAAGGTTGGCACCGGCGAAGTCGGTGTCGATGAACTTCGAGCCGCTCAGGTTGGCGTCGGCGAGGTTGGCGCCGCGCAGGTCAGTGCCGCTGAATTCCGCGCCGGTCACCTTGGCGCCCGCCAAGTTGACTCCCGAGAGGTCGGAAAAGCTGAAATCGGCGCGCGAGAAATCGGACCCCGAAAGATCCGCGCCGCGCAGGTTCGCCGAGACGATATTCGCGCGCATCAGGCCCATCGACTGGTTCTTCATATCCGCCGCGCCATCCGTGCCTGTCAGCACAGCCCGCTCCAAGTTCACCCTTCTCAGGTCGCCGATCAGGCGCGCCCCGGAGAGGTTGGCGCCCTTCAGGTTGGCGCCTTGCAGCTGGATCGAGAACATCATCGCGCCCCGCAGATCGGCCTCGGCCAGGTTGGCGCCCTCGGCGAAACTGACCGTGAGGTTGCAGCGCGAAAGATTGGCGCTCGTCAGGTCGCTGCGGTTGAGCACCGCGGCCCCGAGATTGGCGCCCTTGAAATCGAGCCGCGAGAGATCCAGACCGGAGAGGTTCTTGGCGTAGAAATCGGCAAGCGCGGACGGCGATGCGTGTTCGAGCGCCGCCACCACCTGCTCGCGCGTCAGCCTTTCGTACCCCGGCCAGTCGGCCGCGCCGGGCGACTGTGGCGCCAGCAGCACCGCCACCAGGAGGAGGCGGCGCGAGCGCCTCACTTCAGCTCTTCCAGCCGGCCCGGCTGGATGGCACCGTCGGAGCGCCCCTTCAGGTAGGCGTACAGCCCGTCGAGGTTCTCCATGACCATCTTGCTGGCGTCGAAGTTGGGCATGCCCTTCTCCGGCCGCCCCTTCATGAGGGTCTGCTTGAACTCGTCCTTGGACAATCGCCGCATCGACTCGAGCAGCGACGGCCCGACCAGCCCCTCCTGCTTTGCGCCGTGGCAACGCTCGCAGGCGAGCGCCCGCCATGTGCGCCAGCCCTCGAGCGTGGCCTTGTCAACCTTGTTGCCGTCCGCGACCTTGTAGGGCGCGTCGTCGGCGAGCGCCGCCGCGATGCCGAAAGCGGCGAGCGCCGCTGCAGCGCCGGAGAGCCATGCCGTTCTTGTCACGTCACGTGCACCTTTCCGATAAAAAAGGCTGGCATCCCGAAGGACGCCAGCCTCTTGCAAAAACTGCAGCGCGGGCTACGGCAAAGAGAATACGGTGAGCACGCCACCGAGTTGGGTGAACTTGTTCAGTTCCTTGTAGCCGCCCACTGCGCCGAGCCCATCGGTGTCCTTCTCGAGGCCGGCCGCAAGCCCGATGCCTGCCCAGCCGCCGATTCCGGAGAGCACGCCGATGTACTGCTTGCCCTTGTACTCCCAGGTGTTCAGGTTGCCGATGATCCCCGAGGGCGTCTTGAACTTGTACAGCTCCTTGCTGATATCGTTCGCGTCGACGCACTTCACGTAGCCCTCGAGCGTTCCGTAGCACGCGACCCCGCCGGCGGTGACCAGCGCGCCGCTCCAGACCGAGAACTTCTCGGGCTTGGACTGCACGATCTTGCCGGCTCCCGCGTCCCACACGACGAAGTTGCCCATGCCGCCGTGGCTGCCCGGCGCCGGGTACATCGACAGCGTCGCGCCGACATACGGCTGGCCCGCCGTGTACTCGACCTTGAACGGCTCGTAGTCCATGCATACGTGGTTGGTCGGGATGTAAAAGAGCTTGTTCGCGGGGTTGAACGCCGCGGGCTGCTGATCCTTGCTGCCCAGCGCCGCGGGGCAGACGCCCTTGGTGTTGACGTCGGCGCCCTGTGCCTGCGTGCTGTACTGCTTCACGACCTCGGGACGGCCGGTCTTCATGTCGACGTGCGTCGCCCAGTTCACTTTCGGATCGTATTTTTCGGCGACCAGCAGCTCGCCCGTGTTGCGGTCGAGCGTGTAGCCGAAGCCGTTGCGGTCGAAGTGCACCACCACGTTGCGCGGCTTGCCTTTCACGTTGACGCCGTCGGCGAGGATCATCTCGTTGACGCCGTCGAAATCCCACTCGTCGTGCGGCGTCATCTGATAGACCCACTTCGCCTGGCCGGTGTCGACGTCGCGTGCCCAGATGGTCATCGACCACTTGTTGTCGCCGGGCCGCTGCACCGGGTTCCAAGTGCTGGGGTTGCCCGACCCGTAGTACATCAGGTTGGTTTTCGGATCGTAGCTGTACCAGCCCCAGGTGGTGCCGCCGCCGATCTTCCACTGGTCGCCCTGCCAGGTCTTCAGCGACGAGTCCTTGCCGACCGGCGC
>DASYPG010000578.1:0-15322 GCA_036006885.1 Burkholderiales bacterium
GCACAACATGCGCACGCTCGGGGCCGTACCTCCAGCGAAAAGAAGAAGGGTCGCCAGGGAAACCATGGAGATCTACGCGCCGATCGCCCTGCGCCTGGGCCTCAATACGCTCTATCACGAGCTGCAGGAGCTCGCGTTCTCGCACCTGCACCCGCTGCGCTACCAGGTGCTCGCCAAGGCGACCAAGGCGGCGCGCGGCAACCGCCGCGAGATGATCGGGCGCACCCTCGAGGCGGTGAAGAAGAAGCTCGTCGACTCGGGCATCGACGCCGTCGTGCAGGGGCGCGAAAAGCACCTCTACTCGACCTACCGCAAGATGATCGACAAGCACCTGTCGTTCTCGGAGGTGCACGACATCTTCGGCATCCGCGTGATCGTCAAGGACCTGTCGTCCTGCTACCTCGGGCTCGGCGCGCTGCACGCGCTCTACAAGCCGATCCCGGGCAAGTTCAAGGACTACATCGCGATTCCGAAGGCGAACGGCTATCAGTCGATTCACACCGACCTCATCGGCCCCCACGGCGTTCCGGTGGAGGTCCAGATCCGCACCGAGCAGATGCACCACCTCGCCGAGTCCGGCGTCGCCTCGCACTGGATGTACAAGGACGACTCCGACCGGCTCTCGGAGCTGCAGAAGCAGACCCACCAGTGGCTGCAATCGCTGCTCGAGATCCAGCACCAGTCGGGCGACCCGCAGGAGTTTCTCGAGCACGTCAAGGTGGACCTGTTCCCCGACGAGGTCTACGTGTTCACGCCGAAAGGCAAGATCCTCTCGCTGCCGCGCGGCGCGACCGCGGTCGACTTCGCCTATGCGGTGCACACCGACATCGGCAACCGCTGCGTGGCGGCGAAGGTGAACGGCGAGCTTGTCCCGCTGCGCACCGACCTGCGCAACGGCGACCGCGTCGAGATCATCACCGCGAGCCACGCCAAGCCCAATCCCGGGTGGCTCCAGTACGTGCGCACCGGGAAGGCGCGCTCGAACATCCGCCACTTCCTGAAGACCATGCAGTACGAGGAGTCGGCGAGCCTGGGCGAGCGCCTGCTCGAACAGGCTTTGAAAGGCCTGAAAGGCTCGGTCGCCGAGATCGACGAGGCCAGCTGGGACCGCGCGCTGCGCGATTCCGGCGTGCGCTCGCGCGGCGATCTCCTCGCCGACATCGGCCTCGGCAAGCGCCTGCCCGCGGTGGTCGCGCGGCGGCTTCTCAAGAGAGGCGATTCGAAGGAGGACCTGAAGAGCGCGGGCAGCGTCACCATCCGCGGCACCGAGGGCATGGCGGTGCAGCTCGCCTCGTGCTGCCGCCCGATCCCGGGCGATGCGATCGTCGGCTCGATCAAGAAGGGACAGGGGCTGGTGGTGCACGTCTCCGAATGCACCGTGATCGAGCGCTCGCGCAAGAAGGAGCCCGAGCAGTGGATCGACGTCGAATGGGACCCCCGAACCAATCGGCTTTTCCAGGCGGCGATCAACGTGACGGTCGAAAACCAACGCGGAGTTCTAGCCAAGATCGCCTCGGAGATCGCGTCCGCGGCATCGAACATCGACGCGATCAGCATGGACGAGGACCGGGCACTTTTTACAACCATGCACCTCGTGGTCGAGGTTGCGAATCGGCAACACCTCGCGCGCGTGCTGCGCGCGCTGCGGCGCGTGCCGGACGTGAAGAAGATTTCCAGAACGCGGGAATAGCGGTTTCTGTTGTCTTTTCGTCCGGCGTCGCGTTAGGGAGGCTGTTTTTGGTGTAGCCTTTCTTTACAAAAGTCAAAAGCGTACGCTGGGAGCCGGCATGGGTAGTTCACGCGCGTGCGTCAGCATCATCGATGACGACGCGCTGGTCTTGAGGTCGCTCGACCGCCTGCTGCAATCGCGCGGATTCGAGGTGCACACCTATTCCTCGCCGCAGGCGTTCCTCGCGCAGCGCGACGGCGACATCCCCGGCTGCATCGTGATGGATCTTTCCATGCCCGGCCTGGGCGGCTTGGAGCTGCAGCAGGCGCTCGCGCGCGCGGCCGACCGCCGGCCGGTGGTGTTCATCAGCGGCCGCAGCAGCGTCGAGGCGAGCGTGCGCGCGATGAAGGCCGGTGCGGTCGATTTCCTCACCAAGCCTTTCGACGAGGCCGACCTCGTCGCGGCGGTGCTCGCCGCGCTGGAGAAGGACCGCGCCTCGCGCGAGGGCCTCGCCGAGCGCGCCACGATCAACCTGCGCCTGTCCAGCCTGACGCCGCGCGAGCGCGACGTGCTCGGCCGCGTGGTGGCGGGCAAGCTCAACAAGCAGATCGCCGCTGAGCTCGGCACCGCCGAAAAAACAGTGAAGGTGCACCGTGCGCGCATGATGCGAAAAATGCAGTTCGACTCGCTCGCCGAGCTGGTGCGCGCATGGACAGTCACTCAGCCTCCTCCGCCAGCGCCACCCCAGGCCTGACGCAATGGGGCTGGGGGTCCGGCCCGCTCGCGGGCTGGGCGGCGCCGGCGCTGTTCGTCGCGCTCGGCTACTACCTCGCGGCGCGCGTCGGCTTCGCCTTCACCCTCCAGCCGTATCCGATTTCGACGCTCTGGCCGCCGAACGCGCTGCTCCTCGCCGCGCTGCTGCTCGCGCCGACGCGCGCATGGTGGTGGCTCCTCGCCGCGGCCCTGCCCGCCCACCTGCTGGTGCAGCTGGAGAGCGGCGTGCCGGTGGCGATGGTGCTCGGCTGGTACGTCAGCAACTGCAGTGAGGCGCTGATCGGCGCGGGGCTCGTGCGCGCCTTCGTGCCCTGGCCGCTGCGGCTCGATTCGCTGCGCAACGCCGGCATCTTCCTGTTCTGCGGTGCATTCGTCGGGCCGCTCCTTTCGTCCTTCCTCGATGCGGCGCTCGTGAGCCTCATCGGCTGGGGCGAGCGCGGCTACTGGGACCTCGTGGCCACGCGCATCTTCTCGAACACCCTCGCCGCGCTCACCGTCGCGCCGCTCATCCTCACGTGGGCCTCGGTCGACGTCTCGCGGCTGCGCGCGGCGCCGCTCGCGAGGTATGCCGAGGGCGCGGTGCTGTTTACCGGCCTGCTCGCCACCTGCATGGTGGTGTTCGATCTTCCCCAGATCGATCCCCACACCGCGCCGGCGCTCTTCTATGCGCCGCTTCCCTTCCTGGTCTGGGCGGCGCTGCGCTTCGGGCCGGCCGGCACCGCGGGCGCGATCGCGGCGGTGGTGGTCGCGACGATCTTCGGCACGGTGAACGGCCTGGGGCCGTTCGCCGGCAGCACGCCGCAGGAGACGGCGCTCGAAATGCAGCTCTTCCTGAGCGCTGTCGCGGTGCCGATGCTGCTTCTCGCCGTGGTGCTCGACGAGCGCGGGCGGGTCGAGCTCGATGCGCGCGAGCAGCGCATGCAGCTCACGCACCTCTCGCGCGTCGCGATGCTGGGAGAGCTCTCCGGGGGCATCGCGCACGAGCTCAACCAGCCCCTCACCGCGATCCTGAGCAACGCCCAGGCGGCGCAGCACCTCATCGCCAACAAGTCGGCGGATCCCGAGATCCTGGTGGAGATCCTGCGCGACATCATCGCCGCCGACCAAAGGGCGGGCGAGGTGATCCGGCGTCTGCGGACCCTCTTCAAGCGCGGCGAAACCCAGTTCCAGCGGCTCGACGCCAACGAGCTCGTCGACGAGGTCCTCGGCATCGTGCACGGCGATCTCATGACGCGCTCGGTCGAGGTGGTCCCGGAGTTCGCCTCGGCATTGCTCATGGTTCACGGCGACCGGGTCGAGCTCGAGCAGGTTATGCTCAACCTGGTGATCAACGCCTGCGATGCGATGGCCGGGATCGCGCCCGAGCAGCGCCGGCTCACGATACGCACCCGATCGATCGAAGTCGAAGACGGGGCGGTGCAAATCAGCTTCGGCGACTGCGGCACGGGGTTCACCCCCGAGCAGTACGCCAAGCTGTTCGAACCGTTCTATACCACCAAGCCGCGCGGCCTCGGACTGGGGCTCTCGATCTCGCGCGCGATCATCCGTGCCCACCACGGCCGCCTGTGGGGCAGCTCCATTCCCGGCAAGGGGGCGAGCTTCCACATGGTCCTGCCTGCGCTTTCCACAAGGGGCGGATCGGCCGTCCGTTAAGCAAGGAAGCGCCCGGCAGGGCATGGGACCTTGGTCCAATTACTCGCCGCGCGCCGAACTGCTCCAATGGACAGATCGTGCCGTACGTCGCGATCGTCGATGACGAGGAGCCAGTCCGCAAGGCGCTGAAGCGGCTGCTGCGCGCCTCGGGCCTCGAGGCCGAGAGCTACGCGAGCGGCCGGGAATTCCTCGACGCGAGCGTCCTGCGCGAGCCCGATTGCGTGCTGCTCGACCTGCACATGCCGCGCATGAGCGGGCTGCAGGTGCTGCGCGCGCTGAAGGCGGCGCACCGCACGCTGCCGGTCGTGGTCATCACCGCGCACGACGCGCCCGAGACCCGCGACCAGTGTCTCGCCGCGGGCGCCACGGCGTATCTGCGCAAGCCGCTCGAGGAGCACGAGCTGATCGACACCATCACCGCGGCGCTCGGCGCCAGGACGCGGTAACGCCACCTCTCATGACCCGGAGCAACTCGATGATTTGGAAATTCATTGTCCTCGCCGTCCTCCTCGTGCCCCAGTTCGCGGGCGCGCAGTCGCGCCGCTCCGAGTTCTATGCCGGGCCGGTGTTCAGCGACAGCAAGACCTATAACTTTCAGGGCGGCTCGAGCGTGCGCACCGATACCGGCGTCGGCTTCACCATCGGGTTCGGCCACAACTTCAACCCGAAGCTTTCCGGTGCGATCGAGCTCGAATGGACCAGCAACGACTATCGCGCGACGATCCAGCCGGGCGTGGGAAACGGGAACGCAGCTGCCAATCTCAACAGCAGCGTCGATACGGGGACCGTGCGCTTCCTCGGCACCTACAATTTCTCGACCGGCCCCTTCACGCCCTTCGTGACCGGCGGCGCGGGCTGGTCGTACGTCGACACCAACATCCCTTCGGGGTTGCCGCAGAACGTATGCTGGTTCTACCCGTGGGTCGGCCAGGTCTGCACGGGGGTGACGCCGACCTATTCCACGACTCGGTTCAGCTACAACGCCGGCGCCGGCCTGCGCTACAACTGGGGGCCCAATTATTTCGTGCGCGGGCTGGTGAATGCGCAGTTTATCGATTTCGGCGGCTCATACGGCACGGCGAACCTGACCCAGTACCGCCTCGACTTCGGAACGCGCTTCTGATCGTCCGGCTGCTCGCCGCCGCTGCGTGCTGGATCTGCCCGACACGCATCTTTTTGATGCTAACGTTGCGTAGGACGACTTGATGAAGCTCCTAACCACGGCTCTATTCGCGGCCGCGTGCGCCCTCGCCGTCCCGGCCGCCTCGGCGCAGAACTGGGTCGCGCTGCTCAAGAACACGCCCGCGGAGTCTTTCGACGACGAGGACCTGCGCCTCTTCCTCGACACGGCGCGTAAGGTGCTGGACGGCGGGGCACCGGAAAACCAGCCCGTCACCTGGGAGAACCCGAAGTCGCGCAACCGCGGCGAGATGACCGTGCTGCGCAATTTCGAGTCGCAGGGGCGCTCGTGCAAGGAAGTGCGCGTGCGCAACGAGTCCCGCGGGCGCAAGTCCGACAACCGCAGGATCCTGTGCAAGGTGGACGAGCGCTGGCGCCTCGTCAGCGAGGCACAGCTTAAAGCGAAGAGCAAACAACCATGATGGCCCCATGATCTCGAGAACCTTGATTTCAGTTGTCTTCACGCTCGCCGCGTTTGCTTCGGCCGCCGCGCAAGCCCAGACCCTCGACAAGATCCGCAAGCAGGGCGTGATCACGCTCGGGTACATCGACGGCGCGGCGCCGTTCTCCTACGCCGACGCCAACGGCGACCCGCAGGGCTACTCGGTCGAGCTCTGCCGGGCGGTCGCCGAGGGCGTCGCAGTCCAGCTCGAGCGCCCGCAGCTCAAGACGCGCTGGGTGAAGCTCAGCATCCAGAACCGCATCGACGCCGTGCGCCGCAAGCAGGTGGACGTCGAGTGCAGCACCACCACGTGGACGCTGGGGCGCCAGCGCCTGGTCGATTTCAGCCTGGTCACCTTCCTGGACGGCGCGAGCGTGCTCATGAAGCTGGACGCCGATGCCCACAGGCTCGCCGATTTCGGCGGCAAGCGCATCGCGGTCATCGGCGGCACGACCACCGAGACGGCCCTGCGCGGCGCGCTGACGCGCGGCCTCGTGACGGCCGAGGTCGTGGGGGTGAAGAGCCGCGACGAGGGCCTGGAGCTCCTGCGGCAGGGCCAGGTGCAGGGCCTGGCCTCGGACCGCACCACGCTCATCGGCCTCGTCGTGAACAAGGGCGCCGGCGGCGATGCTTACAAGCTCCTCGACGAGGATTTCTCCATCGAGCAATACGCGCTCATGCTGCCGCGCAGCGATGCCGATTTCCGCCTCGCGGTGAACCGCGTGCTGGCGCGCCTGTACCGCACCGGCGAGATCCGGCGCGTCTACGACCGCTGGCTCGGGCCGCTCGGCGCGCCCAGTCCCCTGCTTTCCGCCACCTACTTCATCCAGGGTCTGGCGGAGTAGCCGTGGCCCGACGGCTGCGCTGGCTCGCCGCCCCGATCGCGCTCGTCGCGGCCGCGGCGGCGGCCCAGATCGAGAAGCTCGACCTGCGCATCCCCAAGGTGACCGACGGCGTCGTCGCCGCGATCCGCCAGGTGAATTCCGGCTCCGAGACCGCGCTCGCCCCGCGCACCGGGCCGCGCCAGGTCGGCACGCAGTCGGCGCTCGACCAGGCGCCGCTCGTCGGCGCAGTGGTGTTCATGCCGACTGGCCCAGCGAGCCCCGATCAGTGGCAGTTCGGCGCCGCGGGCACTTCGGAGATGCAACCTTGGCTTTCGGAAGGCGGGGTGGAAGTCGTCGTCACCATGGACGACGGCGAACGGCGCGCCTTCCGCCCGCGCGATCCGGGACGCTTCTACGCCGGGCAGCGCGTCACCGTCCGCGAGGGCGAGCTCGTACCGCTGGGGAATCGCAAGGACGGAGGCTGAGGGCGGATGCGGGCTCGAGCGCACCTCGCGCCGGCGTTCGGCCTGACCATCTCGCCCACACGTCGTTCACGGCCGACAATCAGGCCGCGATCCTCGGCGATCCGGGCGATGCCTTCTACGCAACTCGTCGGAATGCTCCTCTCGGGCGGCTTGCGCTCGAAACGCAAGCGCACGATGATCCGGCCAAGGTCCTGTATCCACCGGAGCGCAAGCCTGCACGCCAAGACCTTCGCGGTAGACCGCAGCCGGATCTTCGTGGGATCGTTCAATTCGATCCGCGCTCCGCACGCCTTAACACCGAGATGAAGGAAATCCCTATGCGATACGTCAGACGCTCCGTCCTCTGCACCGCCCTGGCTGCCGCCGCTCCTGCAGCGATTGCCCAGCAGACCACTGCCGCTCCTGTAGCGATTGCCCAGGAGCCCATCCCCGACCATCCGGCGCTGCGCGACAAGTTCTACTTCACGCTCGGCGCGTACTTCCCTCGCACCACCACCTCGGCGGAGCTGGAATCGCACACCGGCGTCGGCGCCAACATCGATTTCGAGAACACGCTCGGCATGAAAGAATCGAAGAGTGTGCCGATGGCGATGGCGCGCTGGCGCACCGGCGAGCGCTGGCGCATAGAAGCCGAGTACTTCCAGCTCAATCGCAGCGGCGACAAGACCATTGACCGCACCATCAACTGGGGCGACCAGACCTTCCCGGTGAATTCCGTGGTGAGCTCGAAGTTCAACTTCTCCGACCTGCGCCTTTCCGCCGGCTACTCGTTCTTCAAGACCAAGGACAAGGAGGTCGGCGTGGGCCTGGGCGTGCACGCCGCGGCGTACGACGCGAACCTCTCCGGAACCGTCAA
This sequence comes from Burkholderiales bacterium, assembly GCA_036006885.1. Taxonomy (GTDB): domain Bacteria; phylum Pseudomonadota; class Gammaproteobacteria; order Burkholderiales; family SG8-39; genus SCGC-AG-212-J23. Next base: position 7,883 of record DASYPG010000578.1, read on the forward strand.
CGGCGCCCCGATCGGCGGCGAGTCGGAAAAGGTCACCGCCCCGCTGCCAGTGCTCAGCGTCTACGGCCAGTTCGCCCTCACTGACCGCTGGGCGGTCGCGGGGCGGATGGACCGCTTTGCCTTGAAGTACGGCAAGTACTCCGGCAACCTGACCGGAATCGGGCTGGACGTGATGTACCAGCCGTTCAAGAACGTCGGTTTCGGACTCGGCTCGCGAGCGCTCGCGCTCAAAGTGTCAGCGGAGGACGCGGGCCGGAAGGCGGAGTTCAAGCAGACCTTCCAGGGTCCTACGTTGTTCGTCAGCGCGAGCTTCTAGGCGCGGAACCCGCCGCAAGGACTGCGACGTCCTAGGTACGTCCTTTGCTCGGAGCGAATATGGCCGACGCTCCATACTGGACAGCGCATGCGGCGGTCTTTTCCGCACTCGCTGCCATCGCAAGCGCGATTGCGAGCTTCGCGGCCTACCGACGGACGAAACGCCTGAAGGAAACGGACTTGCGCCTGGAGCTCCAGAGGGTGGCCGCCAGAGTGGAAGCCGATCTCGAAGCCCTCGTACACCTCGTGGCAAGCGCCAAAAGATCGCGCGAGGCGATCACGGCCGTCACCGGGCGGACAGCCGAGCTGCAGGTCTGGGCCGAGGAGTACAAAGCCGACCATCTCACCTTGGGAACGTTGATCGTCGAGGGACGAGGATCCATCGATCCTGATTCACTCAAAGCACTGAAGCTGACCGCGCTGGAAGAAACACTGGCCAGGATCCGCGCGCTCCAGCCGCGGATTCAACAGTTGTTGGACAAATACAAAGCGTCGATCGAGGCCGACATCAGGGAAAGGGATCGGATTCGTCCGTAGGAGCGCCAGCGCGCGTCAACGCTTGGCGGTGTAGCCCTTGCCGGTCATGCACTTCTGGAATTCCTGGGACTCGAACGCCGTGCGTTGATCTTCCCGCGACAAGACCTTCGACGTGACCGACGGGTCCGGCGATCCGATGTAGCGCTCGGGCAGCGGCGCCAGGCGCGCCTGCACGCGGCAATCGTTGCTGTCGTTCTGCGCCGTGGTCTCGCTGGCGCCGGCCTTGTCCCAAGTCGGCGGTGAGCTGCAGGCGGCGAGGAGCAGCGTAACGGTCGCGATTGCGAGCCGGGCAGGACGGGAGGGGTTCATGGCGTCCATTCTAGCTCCAGCTCCGTTTCACGAAATCAACTCGGGATGGTGGCGCCCCGGATGATGTACTCGGGCAGCTTGGCCGGCGCCGGGTGGGCTTCGAGGTACCTGATGTTGTCGAAGGGAATCACCAGCAGCACGCCGTCCACCTCCGCGACGATCTGGCGCGCGGCCAGGATCTCCTTCAGCTTCAGGACGGTCCCGGTTTCATTCAGGGTCTGCTTCGGAAAATCCAGCCTCAACTTCGAGCCGTCGACGAAGTAGATGGTAATGCCGCGTCTTTCAGGCACTTTGGCGCTCCCTTCTCGTTAATTTGCGGACCAGGTCCGGCAGGCTAGCACGGGGCGTCAACCCCCCCATAGGCCCTTGGTCCAATATCGCCGCGCTGGCGTAAACCGCAAACTCTCAGGGTCAGGCGATACCGAGGGTCGAGCCATGCTGGGAGGCAAGGGGTTCTTCTGCGCCGCGTTGTTGCTCGTGTCCACGGGCGCGTTCGCGCAATCGGCGGACGATATCCGCGACGGCAAGGTCTGCGCGACCTGCCACGCCGACGCGGTGCAGATCTGGGGCGGCAAGCACGGCACCAAGGCCGATAGCCGCACGCCGATCGCGATCGTGGGCTGCGCCACCTGCCACGGCGACCCAAGCGAGCACCTGAAGAGCTACTCCAATCCGATGCCGCACCGCTTCAGCAAGATGGCGGCGACGGAGAAGAACGACGTCTGCCAGAGCTGCCACCAGGGCCGCGAGCGCATGCACTGGTCCGGCAGCACGCACGAGCGCAACGACGTCTCGTGCTCTTCCTGCCACAAGCTGCACACCGCGCACGACCGCGTGCGCGACAAGTTGACGCAGCCCGAGGTGTGCTTCGCCTGCCACAAGGTACAGCGCGCCGAGATCAATCGGCCCTCGCGCCACCCGATCCGCGAGGGCCTGGTGACCTGCTCCGACTGCCACAACCCGCACGGCTCGGTCGGCCGCGCCATGGTGCTGCGCGACAGCGTCAACGACACCTGCTACAGCTGCCACATGGAGAAGCGCGGGCCGTTCGTGCGCACGCACCAGCCGGTGCAGGAGGACTGCGCGAATTGCCACAACCCGCACGGCACCACTGCGCCGAACCTGCTCAAGATGCGCCAGCCGATGCTGTGCCAGCAGTGCCACGAGCCGACCAGCCACCGCGGCAACGTCGCCTCGCTCACCGGCACGAGCACCGGCGCCAACACGCTCGGGCGCGGCTGCCTGAACTGCCACACCAACATCCACGGCTCGAACAATCCGGCAGACCTCTCCAACGAACGGACGTTCCGGCGTTGAGCGGCGAAGGAGGGCACATGAACCGACTTGGCACTTTCAAGCTCTCGGGAATAGCGATCGCGCTCGCCGCGGCGTTCGGCCCGGCGCGCGCGGTCGAGCCCATCATGACGCAGAACGTCGAACCGGCGGCGCCGGCCGCGCTCAACACGGGCGCCAGCACGGCGAGCGTCGGGATCGGCTACGCAAACGACGACGGGCGGCGCTTCGGCCAGTACAACGGCATCAACGAGAAAGGCGCCTACGGCCTGATCGATTTCAACTGGGTCAAGCGCAACGACGAGAGCGGCACCTGGACGCGCTTCTTCGGCCGCGACGTGGGCCTCGACGACCGGCAGCTGCGCTTCGAGCAGCAGCGCCAGGGCAACTGGGGCTATTCGATCGACTACAGCCGCATCCCGCGCTTCGAGCCGTTCATCGCCAACACGGCGGTGGGCGGAATCGGCACGAGCAACCTGGTCATCCCGACCACGCTCACCCCCGGCGGACCCACCGAGCTGAAGACCAAGCGCGAGGCCATCGGCCTGGGCTTGGAAAAATACTTCGCCGGCAACTGGGACGTGCAGGTCAAGTTCCGCAACGAGCAAAAGGACGGCACGCGGATCTTCGCCCGCGGCACCACCGGGACCGGGCCGGCCGGGAGCTTCGGGCAGTTCGAGTTCGCGCCCGAACCGATCGACGCCACCACGCGCCAGCTCGAAGCCAAGGTGAACTACAACGGCGGTGCGCTCCTGCTGACGGGCGGCTACTACGGCACGATGTACAACAACAACTTCGATAGCGGCCTGAACTTCACGGGCGGGCTTGCGGGGCTGTCGACGTTCACGCCGATCGGGCTGCCGCCGGACAACCAGTCGCACCAGCTTTACGTGAGCGGCAACTACACGTTCACGCCGACCACACGCAGCAACTTCAAGCTGGCCTACGGCAAGATCACGCAGGACGCGCAGTTCATCGTTCCGCCTACGGCCGGGCTCCCCAATCAGCTCGACGGGCGGATCGAGACCAAGCTCGCGCAGTTCGGCGTCACCTCGCGCCCGATCCCCAAGCTCACGCTCTACGGCGACGTCCGCGTCGAGGATCGCGACGACAAGACGCCGGTGCGCGATTACTTCACCTTGACGCAATCGTCGACCTCGAACGGCGACAACGAGCCCCGCTCCATTAAGACCACCGGCGCCAAGGCGGAGGCGAACTACGCTCTTCCGGATGGCTTCAGGATCATCGGCGGGGTCGGCTGGGAGGAGAAGAAGCGCAACATCTCGGCGATCCGGGTCGTGAGCGCCCGGGAGACGACCGACGAAACCACCTGGCGCGTCGAGCTGCGGCGCCCGATGGCGGAAACGCTCGTCGGCTCGGTCGCCCTGATGCACAGCGATCGCGGGGGCTCGCCGTTCCAAACGACGGTCCAGACCAGCGGCGCGGTCGGCAGCAACCTGATCGCCCCGGTGTTCCTCGCCGACCGCGTGCGCGACAAGGTGCGGGTGTCGGCCAACTGGGCGCCGGCCAACGCGCTCAACATCCAGTTCTACGCAGACAAGGCGCGCGACGAATACAGCGGGCGCGACGGATCGAACCTCGGCCCGCGCACCGGCGAGGCCACCAACTGGTCGCTCGACGCGAGCTACACGTTCAACGACCGCTGGCAGGCGAACGCCTGGTACTCCCGCAACGACACGCACTTCGACCAGTCGACCTGCGAGGCCGCCACCTCTGCAGGCGTCTGCCCGGCCTCGGCTACCGATCCGATCTGGGGCGCGACGATGCGTAATCTCAGCAACAACGTCGGCGCCGGCCTGCACGCCAAGCCCACCGCGCAGATCGACCTCGGGGCCGAGCTCACCTACGCGGAGATCACGGACCAGAACCACCTGCAGACGATCGCGGGCGGCCCCATCCTCGGTTCGCTGCCCGACTCCCACACCAAGACGACCCGGCTGAATCTCTACGCCCGCTACGCGCTGCAGAAGAATTCGGGCGTCCGCCTCGACTACATCTACGACCGGTTCAAGACCGACGACTGGACCTGGGCGAGCTGGACTTTCGCCGACGGCACTACTCTGACGGAGAATCCGACCCAGAGGGTGAACTTCCTCGGCGTCTCGTATTACTATAAGTTCCAGTAGCCGATTCCAATCATCCGCACCAAGGAGAGCGCAGCATGAAGAGGACCTGGTTTGCAGGGATCATCGCGGTCGCCGCGGGCGCGGCTTTTGCCCAGGCGGGCGGCGACGTGGTCAAGTCCAAGGGCTGCCTCAACTGCCACGCAGTGGATACGAAGAAGATGGGACCGTCGTTCAAGGACATCGCCGCGAAGCACAAGGCCGACAAGGGCGCCCCCGACGCGCTCGCCGCGAAGCTGAAGGACGGCAAGGGCCATCCCAAGGTGGCCGCCTCCGACGCGGAGATCAAGTCCGCGGTCGGGTACGTGCTCGCCCAGTAGAAACCCTGGTGCCGGACGCTTCGAAGCTGGAGCTGGTCCGCGACTCCGCGCTCGCCGTCGAATTGACCGGAGACCAGTGCCGCGTGCTTACCGCGTTGATGGACGTGCTCGATCTTGCGGACGGCGAGATCCTGGTCAAGTCGGGCGCTGGCGACAACCGCGTGTATGCCGTGGTGAGCGGCGCGCTGGGGGTCTCAAGGGAGACGGACGGGGAGTGGCACAATCTTCACGTCCTGACCAAGGGCGATCTCGCCGGCGAGCTCGGCTTCATGGACGGTCGGCCGCGCTACGCGGCGCTGCGCGCGCTCGGCCCCACCCGGGTGCTGAGCCTGGAGCGCGAGAAGCTCGAGTCGCTGCTCGAGCGCGAGCCGCTGATCGTGTACCGGGTGATGCGCGCGATCTTCCGCGTCGTGCACGTCATCCTCAACCGGGTGGCGATGCAGTCGAGCGAGCTCACGAACTACGTCTTCAAGGTGCACGGCAGGTACTAGCCTGAACGGCAGGGATTTCATGAAGCTCGCCAAGTACGTCAAGTTCCGCGAAGAAAAATTCGGCGCCGTGCTCTTCGAGACGCGATCCGAGAAGGTGTTCACCCTCAATCCCACCGCCACCGCGGTGGTGCGCGAGATCCAGGCGGGAAGCGACGAGCGCGACATTCCCGTACGGCTGAAGGCGCGCTTCCGCGACGAGGGCGACGCGATCGAGCGTGAAGCGCAGGCGTTCATCGCCGAGCTGCGGCAGAAGGGCCTGGTGGAAGACTGACCGTGTCCATCCCGGCGAGCACGCCGGCCGCTACCGGCTCGGGCGACCTCGGCGCGCCGCTCTACATCGCCTGGCAGGTCACGAACGAATGCAACCTCGCGTGCCTGCACTGCATCGAGGAAAGCGGCCCCGGCAAGGCGTTCCCCGACGAGCTCGACGACGAGCAGGTGTTCGCGGTGCTCGATCAGGTGATGGACCTAGAGGTGCCCTACCTCTCGTTCTCGGGCGGCGAGCCGATGGTCCATCGGCGCTTTTTCGACATGGCGCAGTACGTCTGCCGCCGCAACGGCCAGCTCAAGATCGAGACCAATGGCCACTATCTGGGCCCGGAGAACTGCGCGCGCCTGAAGGATATCGGCGTCAAGGCGGTGCAGGTGAGCCTCGACGGCGCGACTCGCGACACCTTCAACCGCATGCGGGTGCGCGGGAACTTTGATACGGCGGTCCAGGGCGTGAGAAACCTGCACGCCGCCGGCGTGCCGATCGAGATCAACTACTCGCCCACCTCGTTCAACGCGCATGAGATCGGCAGCGCGGTCGATCTCGCCTTCGAGCTCGGCGCCTACAGCTTCTACACCGGGCGCACGATGTACACGGGCAACGCGGTCAAGACCTGGCACCGCATGGCGCCAACGGAAGACCAATACGAACAGTTCTTCCAAACGCTGCACCGCAAGACCGAGGAGTACCGCGACCGCATGCGCGTGCACTTCCACGAGATGGGCCTCCTGGAGGAGCTGCGCTACCGGCTGCATCACCCGGCCGCGCTCCTCATCGTGCTGCCCAATGGCCTGGTCAAGCTCATCAACGCCCTGCCCTTCGTGTGCGGCGACCTGCGTAAGCAAACGCTCGGCGAGATCTGGGGCCGGTTCCAGCGCGCGTGGCAGGACCCGCGCGTCGCCCAATTCGTCGATGACCTTGCCACCGACCCGCGGAAGACTGCGACTCTTCATCAATGGATCTATCTTTAGACTCGCCGTGGCGCAGTCTGTGGCGGGTATTCAGCCTCGTGCGGTACCGCTTCTTTCTCTATGCCGGGCTGCTGCCGTATCTGCTCGGCGCCGCCTGGGCTTACGCGATCGCGGGCGCCTTCGACCCCGCGGTGTTCTGGAGCGGACTCGGCGGCGTAGTGCTCGCCGTCGTGGGCGTCGAGTCCTTCAACGAGTACTTCGATTCGCGCATGGGCACCGACCGCGTGTTCAACCCGGCCGAGCTGCCGCCGATGTCCGACGGCGTGCTGTGGCTCGGCATCGCGGCGTTCGCCGGCGCGCTCGCGGTGGGCATCTACCTCACCTACCGCGGCGGCTGGCCGATCCTCGCCTTCGCGGTTCTCGGCGGCCTCGCCGCGATCTTCTACGTCGCGCCGCCGATCCGCTGGGCCTATCGCGGTCTCGGTGAAGCGGTGATCGCCCTTTCGTACGGACCGTGGATGGTACTCGGGAGCCTCTACCTTCACACCGGCACGCTGTCGTGGGGCGCGCTCTGGGCCTCGCTCGTGCCGGGGCTTCTCATCATGGCGCTCGCCGTGGTGAATGCGATCCCGGACTACCACCAGGACCGGCTGGTCGGAAAACGCAACCTCGTGGTGCGGCTCGGCCGCAAGCGAAGCGTACGGCTTTACCTCGGGCTCGCGGCGGCGGGACTGGCGGTCGCGGTGATCGGCGTCGCCGCGGGCGTGTTTCCGGTCGCCTGTCTCGTCGCGCTGCTCGCGGCTCCGCTCCTCGTCAAGAGCGCGCGAGTCGGCGTGCGCACCTATGAAT
>DASYPG010000579.1:0-9476 GCA_036006885.1 Burkholderiales bacterium
ATTGCCGCGCGCATTGTCGCGGGCCGTCGCGAGCGCCTGCGCGTCGAGGTCGACACCATCGACGCGCGCCGCGCCGAGCTTTGCCGCGGCGATCGCCAATATACCCGAGCCGCAGCCGTAATCGAGGACCCCTTCCCCGCCGCGGATTTCCCTCTCGAGGAAGCGCAGCACGAGCTGGGTCGTCGGATGCGTGCCGGTGCCGAAAGCGAGGCCCGGATCCAAGCGCACCGCGATGCGATCGGCCGGCGGCTCGCGCCAGCTCGGGCCGATCCACAGGCGCTCGCCGATTTCGACTGGAGCAAATTGCGCCTGAGTCCGGCGCACCCAGTCGTCGTCGGCGATCTCGGCCGCCGTATACGGCGGCGTGGCGGCGAGCCCGGCGGACCTGGCCGCCGCGCGCAGGCAGGCGTGCGGATCGAGCTGGAGGTCGAGAAGCGCGCACAAGGTGGCGCTCGGCTGGTCGGGCTGGTCGATCGAGACCGATTGCGCGCCGGCTTCAAGCAGCGCCTCGCTCATGGCCTCGGCCGCGCCGGCCTCGACTTGCAGCGTGAGCGCTCGCCACGGCATTACTTCTTCTTCTTCTGTTCCTGGGCGAGCTTCTGCTCGAGATAGTGGATCGACACGCCGCCGCGCATGAAGAGCGTATCGTTGAGCAGCTCGCGGTGCAGCGGAATGTTGGTCTGGATTCCTTCGACCACCATCTCGGAGAGCGCGATGCGCATGCGGCTCATCGCCTGCTCGCGGCTCGCGCCGTACGCGATCACCTTGCCGACCATCGAATCGTAGTTCGGCGGAACCGTGTAGCCCTGGTAGACGTGCGAGTCGACCCGGATGCCCGGGCCTCCCGGCGGATGATACGAGGTGATCTTTCCCGGCGAAGGCGTGAAGCGATACGGATCCTCGGCGTTGATGCGGCACTCGAGGGCGTGGCCGCGCAGGATGATGTCCTTCTGGCGGAAGCGCAGCTTCTCGCCGGCGGCGACGTGGATCTGCTCCTGCACCAGGTCGATGCCGGTGATCATCTCGGTCACCGGGTGCTCGACCTGGATGCGCGTGTTCATCTCGATGAAGAAGAACTCGTCCTCCTCGTACAGGAACTCGAAGGTGCCGGCGCCACGGTAGCCGATCCGGCGGCACGCCTCGACGCAGCGCTCGCCGATCTTGTCGCGCAGCTTCGCGGGCAGGTCGGGCGCCGGCGCCTCCTCCATGACCTTCTGGTGGCGGCGCTGCAGCGAGCAGTCGCGCTCGCCGAGATAGACCGCGTTCTTGTGCGCGTCGGCGAGCACCTGGATCTCGATGTGGCGCGGTTGCTCGAGATAGCGCTCCAGGTACACCGTGGGGTTGGCGAAAGCCGCCTGCGCCTCGGTGCGCGTCATGTTCACCGCGTTGAGCAGTGCCGCTTCGGTGTGCACCACGCGCATGCCGCGCCCGCCGCCGCCGCCGGACGCCTTGATGATCACCGGATAGCCGACCTTGCGCGCGACGCGCACCGTCTCTTTCGGGTCATCGGGTAGCGCGCCTTCCGATCCCGGGACCGTCGGAACGCCCGCCTTGGCCATCGCCTGCTTGGCGCTGACCTTGTCGCCCATCAGCCGGATGTTCTCCGGCCGCGGGCCGATGAAGACAAATCCGGAGCGCTCCACCTTCTCCGCGAAGTCGGCGTTCTCCGACAGGAAGCCGTAGCCCGGATGGATCGCCTCGGCGTCGGTGACCTCGGCGGCGCTGATGATCGCGGGGATGTTGAGATAGCTCGCCGCGGCGGGCGCCGGGCCGATGCAGACCGACTCGTCGGCGAGCTTGACGTACTTCGCCTCCGTATCGGCCTCGGAATGGACCATCACGGTCCGGATTCCCATCTCGCGGCAGGCGCGCTGGATCCGAAGCGCAATCTCGCCCCTGTTGGCGATGAGAATCTTCTCGAACATCTAACCGAGGATGAAGAGGGGCTGGCCGTATTCCACCGGCTGGCCGTTCTCGACGAGGATCGCCTTGACCACGCCGCCGGCGTCGGCCTCGATCTCGTTCATCAGCTTCATCGCTTCGATGATGCAGATGGTGTCGCCCTCCTTGATAGTGTGGCCGACCTCGACGAAGGGCTTGGCGTCGGGGGAAGACGAGCGATAGAACGTACCGACCATGGGCGCCTTGACCACGTGGCCTTCCTGCCCCGCCGGCGCGTCGGCCGCCGGGGCCGATGCGAGCGCCGCTGGAGCCGGGGCGCGCGCTTCGACCGGCGCGATTTGGACCGGGGCGGCGGCCGAGACGCTCACATGGCCGCCCTTCACGATCTTGACCTTCTCCTCGCCCTCGGTGATCTCGAGCTCGGCGATGCCGGACTCCTGGACGAGGTCGATCAGCTTCTTGAGCTTGCGCAGATCCATGCTGTCAGCGGGTATTCGGCCGTTTTAGGTATTTTCGCTGCAGAACGCGGCATCTTATCGTAACAACGCAGCCAAGTCGGAGCGCAATTCCTGAGCGGAATAGGCCCCGAGCTTGCGTTGCCGCAGGCGCCCCGCCCCGTTTACGGTCACGCTGAACGGGAGGACCCCGCTAGCGTTGCCGAGCCCGCGCATCAGACCGATCGCCGAGCCCTGTGCAATGAGGACGGTGTATCCGATTGGGACCGATTTGAGGTAATTTGCGATGTTGGCAGCATTATCGATGGCAATGCCTACAATTTGCAGGCCAATGGCAGCATTTTCACGGGCAGCGGCGTCCAATAAAGGCAGCTCCTCGCGGCAAGGTGCACACCAACTCGCCCAGAAATTGCACAAAAAGGGCCTTCCTAGCCATTCCGAGAGCTTGCGCCTGCGGCCCGAAAGGTCGGGAAAGCTCGCGGACAGCAGTTCCGCCACCCCGGATCGCTTTCGCAGCGCGAGGAACCCGGCGGCGCTGCCGGCCGCCACAGCCGCGACGGCCACCGCGCCGAGGACCAGGTTACGGCGAGCTGGAGTCATCCCTGAGGAGCGCGCCGACCTCCGCGATACCAGCGCGGTCCATCACGCGGCCTGCCTGGGAACTCTTGAGCGCGATGCGCTCGTCGCGCTGATCGAAAATCGAAAGGCGCAGCGGCACTCCCTGCCATATGAGCACAAGGACGCTCACGGCGTGCGCCCGGTCTCCCGCGTAGCGTCGCCCCTCGTGCGTGGTGTACGTGATATTGCGGTCGAGCAGAAAGATCTCGACTTCCTTGACGCTGTCCGGAAAAAGCTGCAACTCGATCTCGGCATAGGGGCCGGCGATCCCTTTCAGCACGGGGCCAGTCAGATAGGGGCTGAAGCGTTCCAGCGTGCGCATTGCGTCCAGCGCGATCTCCCGGAGCTCGACGACCCGCTGAGGATGCTCCTCGGCCTGATAAAGCGCGAGATAGGCGCGCAGTTCCGCTTCGATCTCGTCGTTTCCCGGCAGAGCCTGCGATTCCACCACGCCGAGCTGCTTCGCCGCCTTGCGCTTCGCCAGGGCGAAATCGTCGATCCCGTCCTCGGCCATGAGTCGCGCTGCTGCCGCAGCGATGCGCATCCGGGTGCTGGTCTGCTTATTGGTCCTGCGGATCATGCGACTGGCCTCCGACCCGAATATAGCCCAGGCCCTCGCATAGAATCCGGCACCTGCCCCCGAACGGCCTCAAATGAGCGCACACCTCCATATCCTCGGCATCTGCGGCACCTTCATGGGTGGTATCGCCGCCATCGCCAAGGCCGCCGGTTATCGCGTTACCGGCTGCGATGCCAACGTGTATCCGCCCATGAGCGACCAGTTGCGCTCGCTCGGCATCGAGCTGACGGAGGGGTTCGACGAGAGCCAGCTCAAGCTTCGCCCGGATGTCTGGGTCGTAGGGAACGTGGTTACCCGCGGCAATCCGCTCATGGAAGGGATTCTCGACCAGGGCGAGCGTTACGTTTCCGGTCCGCAATGGCTCGCGGAGAACGTGCTCGCTGGGAAGCACGTGCTCGCTATAGCCGGCACCCACGGAAAGACGACGGCTGCCGCCATGCTCGCGTGGGTTCTCGAGCGCGCTGAGCGCGCGCCGGGATTCCTGATCGGCGGGGTGCCGATGGATTTCCCGGTCTCGGCCCGTCATACGGGATCGCCGCTCTTCGTAATCGAGGCCGACGAATACGACACGGCGTTCTTCGACAAGCGCTCGAAGTTCGTCCACTACCGGCCGCGGACCGCAGTGCTCAATAATCTCGAATTCGATCATGCCGACATCTTCGATGATCTTGCCGCGATCGAGCGACAATTTCACCATTTAGTGCGTACCGTGCCGCGCACCGGCTGCTTGGTCGTCAACGGCAATGACGAGGCGCTGAAGCGGGTGCTCACCCAAGGCGTCTGGTCTCCGGTGGAGTGGTTCGACGCGCCGGGCGCGTGGCAGGCGGGGCCGCTGGACGCGAACGGAGGGTTCGAAATCGCGTGGCAGGACAAACCCGTCGGCCGCGTGCAGTGGCAGCTTCTCGGGGTCCACAACCAGTTGAATGCGCTCGCCGTGGTGGCGGCCGCGCGGCACGCGGGCGTCGACCCCTCCGTCGCAATCGAGGCTCTGAACGTATTCTCCGGCGTGCGCCGGCGGATGCAGGTCCGCGGCGAGGCGCGCGGAATCACCCTGTACGATGACTTCGCCCACCATCCCACTGCCATCCGCACGACCATCGAGGGTTTGCGCAAGCGCGTCGGTCGCAGCCGAATCCTCGCGATCCTGGAGCCGCGCTCAAACACCATGAAGCGCGGCGTGATGAAGGATGAGCTGCCGTCGAGCCTGCGGGAAGCCGACCGCGTCTACGTCTACAGCGCCGGGCTGGGTTGGGATGCCACCGGGGTTTTTGCGGCCTTGGGGGCGCGGGCGCGGTGCGAAGAAAGCGTCGAAGCGCTGGTGGCCGCCGTGGCGGCGGAAGCAAGGGCGGGCGACCATGTCCTCGTGATGTCAAACGGCGGCTTTGGCGGCATCCACGAGAAACTGCTCGCCCGCCTGGGCAAGGGCGCGTGATCGTCTACCTGCACGGCTTCAACTCTTCGCCGCAGTCGCACAAGGCGAAGCTCCTGGGTGAATATCTGGCACAGCGTGGACTTGCCTCATGCTACGCCTGCCCCGCATTGCCGCCGCTCGCCCCCGATGCGGTTCGCGCCATCGAGGCGAGCCTGGCCTCAGGCGAGGTGTGCTTCGTCGGCTCCTCGCTCGGAGGGCTCTATGCCACCTACCTTGCCGAAGCGCGCGGCGCCAAGGCGGTGCTCATCAATCCGGCAGTCGAGCCGCACGTGGGGCTGCGCGCGTATCTCGGCCCGCAGCGAAACCTTTACACCGGCGAGGCGTACCAGCTCACCGAGGCCCACCTGCGGGAATGGGAGAAGCTCGTAGTGCCTCGGATTACCCCGAGCCGCTATCTGCTTCTCGTGGAAACCGGCGACGAGGTGCTGGACTACCGGCAAGCCGTCCGCCGCTACGCGGGCTGCGAGCAGGTGGTCTTGGAGGGCGGCGACCACAGCCTGCAGAGCTTTCCGCGCCATCTCGCGCGCATCGTGGAGTTTGCGGGGCATGCAGCTCTTGTATGAAGAAGACGGCGACCTGAAGGTCGGCGCGGTTCTCGGCGAGACCCCGGCCTCGTTCCAGGTCGAAAGCCCGCACGGGCGCCGCTCCAAGATCAAGGCGGCGAACGTGCTGCTCGCCTTCGAGCGTCCTTCGGGTGCGGAGCTCATGGCCGACGCCGAGAAGTTTGCCGGCGAGCTCGACATCGCCTTCCTGTGGGAATGCAGCGGTGCGCGCGAGTTCGGCTTCCGCGAGCTCGCCCGGGACTACGTCGGGCGCGAGCCCACGGCGGTGGAGGCGGCGGGGGTGCTTTTGAAACTCCATTCGGCGCCGATGTACTTCTACCGGCGCGGCAAGGGCCGGTTCCAGGCCGCGCCGCTCGAGACGCTCAAGCTCGCCCTCGCCGCGGTCGAGAAGAAAAAGCGAATGCAGGAGACGCTCGCCGCGTGGGCTGAGCGGCTCGCGCGCTTCGACTGTCCGCCCGAAGTGGCCGCTCTGAGGGACGAGCTCCTGTATTCGCCCGACCGTAACAAGGCCGAGGCGAAGGCGCTCGAGCAGGCCACCAAGCAGACCGGCCTCACGCCCGCCCGGCTCTTCGAGCGCTGCGGCCTGTTGCCCGATGCATCCGAGTACCACCTGCAGCGCTTCGTGCACGAGTTCTTCCCCCGCGGAGTCCGCTTCCCGGCCCACGAGGTGCCCGGCCTGCCCGAGGGCCTCCCGCTCGCCGAGGTACGCGCCTTCAGCCTCGACGACGTTGGAACGAGCGAGATCGACGACGCCTTTTCGGTGCAGCGCACCGGCGAGAAGCTGCGCGTCGGCATCCACATCGCCGCCCCAGGGCTCGCGTTCGGGCCCGGCTCGAGCCTGGATGCCGTCGCGCGCGAGCGCCTCTCCACCGCCTACATGCCGGGGCGCAAGTTCACGATGCTGCCGGAAGACGTGATCCAGCGCTTGTCGCTCGACCAGGGCGGCGAGCGCCTCGCAATCTCGCTTTACTTCGACGTCGGGCCCGACTGGAGCGTGGGCGGGCGCTACACCCGGCTCGAGCGCGTACAGGTGGCGGCGAACCTGCGCCACGCCCAATACGACAGCCTGAACGACCTGTTCGAAAGCGGCGCGCGGGCGGGCCTCCCCTATGAAGAGGACCTGCACGCGCTGTGGCGCATCGCGCTCGCGCTGGAAGCAAAGCGCGGACGGCCGAGCGCGGGCGCGATCGGGCTCGACTACAGCTTCCACGTCGAGGAAGGCCGGGTTCGCATCGTGCCGCGCAAGCGCGGCGCGCCGCTCGACAAGCTGGTGTCCGAGATGATGATTCTCGCCAACACCTCCTGGGGAGAGCTCCTCGCAGAGCGCGACGTGGCCGGCATCTATCGCGTCCAGTCGACCGGCAAGGTTCGCCTCTCGGTCCATCCCGAGCCGCACGAGGGCCTCGGGGTGTCGTGCTACGCCTGGATGAGCTCTCCCTTGCGCCGTTACGTGGACCTCGTGAACCAGTGGCAGCTCATAGCGGCCCTCGGCGGACAGCGCGCGCCTTACTCGCGCAATTCGGACGCCTTGCTCGCGGCGCTGCGGGCGTTCGAGGTCACTTACGCGCGCTACGATGAGCACCAGCGCGCGATGGAGACTTACTGGGTGCTGCGTTGGCTCGAGCAAGAAGCGATTCGCTCGCTGGAGGCAGTGGTGCTGCGCGAAAACCTGGTGCGCCTGGAACGGGCACCGCTCGTCACCCGGGTGCCGTCGCTGCCGGTCCTCGATCCCGGGACCCGCGTACGCCTGGAGGTAGGCCAGATGGATTTCCTCGAGCGCAGCGTTTCGCTGATCTACCGTGAGACTCTGGGAACGGCGCGCGCCACTGTGGCGGATGACCTCCTGCCCTTGGGTTAAAAAGCCTACAATATGAAGGGCTTCTAAGCCTAATGCGAGAATGCACTTAAGAATTCACTCCATGTTCGACTCAATGATCGCCCCCAGCGACCGCGTGCTTGGCACGGCGCTCGGCGTGTCGATCGCGCTGCACGCGGTCGTCTTGGCGGTGCATTTCAAGTTTCCGGAGGCGATCCGCTCGAAAGCCGAGAGCCAGGCCTTGGAGGTCGTGCTCGTCAACGCGAAGACCCGGGAAAGACCGGCGAAGGCTGAGGTGCTGGCGCAGGCGAACCTCGACCGCGGCGGCAACGTCGACGAGCCGCGCCGCGCCAAGACTCCGCTGCCGGTGACCCATGCGCACGCCGAAGGAAAGGACCTCGCCGACGCCCAGCGCCGCATCCAGCAGCTCGAATCGCAGCAGCAGCGCTTGCTCGCGCGGGCGAAGGAAACCGAGCGCTCCGTCCCGGCGGAGCCGCCGAAAAGCGCGCCGGCGCCCGAAGCTCCGCCGGTGCCCAGCGGTCGCGATCTCGCGGATCTGTCGCTCGCTGCGATGCGCCTGCAAGCGCAGATCGACCGGCAGATCGACGACTACCAGAAGCGCCCGCGCAAGAAGTTCATCGGCGCCAACGCACGCGAGTACCGCTTCGCCCAGTACGAGGAAGACTGGCGCGTGAAGGTGGAGCGCATCGGAACGCTGAACTACCCAGCCGAGGCGCGCGGCCGGTACTACGGCCATCTGCGTCTCACGGTGACCATCCGGCCCGACGGCTCGGTGGAGTCGATCGAGCTTGATCGCTCCTCGGGGCTCAAGGTCCTGGACGCGGCCGCTTTCAAGATCGTCCAGATGGCGAGCCCGTACGCCCCCTTCCCGACCGACATCCGTCGCGACACCGACCTCCTGGTCATCACCCGCACCTGGTTTTTCGGCCAGGGCGACAAGATCTGGACGCAGGCGCGGTACTGACGCGCGGCCGCTCGCGCCGTGGCGGCTAGACGCGCTCGCGGCCTGGTGCTCGCCTGGAAGCTGTTCTGCTACGGCTTGGGCACCCTCGTGCTCGCCTTCGTGGTGGTGCAGCTGTGGTACGCGGTACAGGTCCTGTACTGGGGCCACTACCAGTCCGCTACGAGCGCCTTCATGGATCAGCGGCTGGAAGCGCTGCGCGCAAGGAATCCGAAAGCCTTCCTCAGGCATCAGTGGGTTCCGTACGAGCGCATCTCCGTGCACCTCAAGCGCGCCGTAGTGGCCGCCGAGGACGCGAAATTTCTCGACCACGAGGGTTTCGACTGGGAGGCGATCGTGCAGGCGCGGGCCAAAAACGAGCAGCGCGGCCGCGTCGTTGCCGGCGCCTCGACGATCAGCCAGCAGCTCGCGAGGAACCTGTTCCTCTCGAGCGAGCGCTCGTGGCTGCGCAAAGGCGAGGAGGCGCTCATCACCTGGATGATCGAAGCGACCATGCCCAAGCGCCGCATCCTGGAGCTGTATCTCAACTATGCCGAATGGGGCGAGGGGGTGTTCGGCGCCGAGGCCGCGGCGCGTCACCACTTCGGCGTGCCGTCGAGCGCGCTGACGCCGGAGCAGGGCGCGTGGCTCGCGGCCATCCTTCCCAGTCCGCGCCGCTACGAGCGCGGACGCACCACGGCCTACGTGGAAGGACGCGTCAGCACCATTCTTTTTCGGGCAGCGTCGGCGCAGATCCCTTGATACATTGCGGCCCATGGCCGAAGCGGTGCAATCGCGCCTCGAAACCGAGGAGCTGCAGCAGAACCTGAGCGAAGTGCAGGCGCTGCTGCACCAAAGCGACCTCCCCGGCGAGCTCAGGGCGAAGCTCGACGCCCTGCACCCCGCCGACATCGCCTACATCCTCGAGGCGTTGCCGCCCGAGGAGCGCCTGCGGGTCTGGGACCTCGTCAAAGCCGACCGCGACGGCGACATCCTGGTCGAGGTGTCCGACGCGGTGCGCGAATCGCTCATCGCGAGCATGAACTCGGCCGAGCTGGTCGCCGCGGCCGAGACCCTGGAGGCCGACGAGCTCGCGGATATCGCGCCCGACCTGCCGCCGGCGGTGATCGAGGAAGTGGTGCAGTCGCT
>DASYPG010000580.1:0-1916 GCA_036006885.1 Burkholderiales bacterium
TTGCCCTGCTCGAGGTAGTCGCGCACCTGGTCGACCACCATGATGGCGCAGTTGTCCTCGGCTTCGCGCGTCGAGGCGCCCAGGTGCGGCAGCGCGATGACCCCCGGGTGGCCGAGCAGCGGGCCGGAGGGGAAATCGGTCACGTACCACTTGAGGGCGTGGCTCTTCAGGCCCTTCGCCACGGCGTCCTCGGCCACGATGCCTTCGCGCGAAAAGTTGAGCAGCACCGCGCCGTGGCGGAACTGCTCGATGTTCTTGCTGTTGATGAGGTGGCGCGTCTTGTCGCCAAGCGGCACGTGCAGGGTCACGAAGTGGCTGGTCTTGATCAGCTCGTCGACCGACGCGGCGCGCTTGACCTGCGAAGGCAGGCTCCACGCCGCCTCCACGGTGATGTGCGGATCGTAGCCCTGCACGTTCATGCCGAGCCGGATGGCGGCATCAGCCACCAGGCTGCCGATCTTGCCCAGGCCGATCACGCCGAGCGTGTGGCCAGGCAGCTCCAGGCCGGCGAACTGCTTCTTGCCGTCCTCCACCCGCGATTCCAGGTCTTCATCCTTCAACTGACGTACGAAGTCGAGGGCCGGGGCCAGGTTTCTGGCCGCGATGAGCATCCCGGCGAGCACCAGCTCCTTCACCGCGTTGGCGTTGGCCCCGGGCGCGTTGAACACCGGGATGCCCCGCTTGGAGAGCGCGGCCACCGGGATGTTGTTGACCCCGGCGCCCGCGCGGCCCACCGCGCGCAGCGCCGCGCCGAACTCGTAGCGGTGCAGGTCCTGCGAGCGCACCACGATCGCGTCCGGGTCGGCCGCCTCCTTCACCACGCTGTACTGCTCCGGCGGAAAGCGCCGCAGCCCGACCAGCGCCACGTTGTTGATCACCAGGATCTCGGATTTCTTGGGGCGGGCCTTAGGCATGCCGTGCTTCGAATTCCTTCATATACTCGACCAGGCGTTGAACGCCCTCGAGCGGCATCGCGTTGTAGATCGAGGCGCGCATCCCGCCCACCGAGCGGTGGCCTTTGAGCTGCACCATGCCGCGCTCCTCGGCGCCCTCGAGAAAAACCTTATCCAGTTCCGGTTTTTTGAGGGTAAAAGGTACATTCATCCGCGAGCGATCCTCTTTCGCCACCGGGTTCCTGAAGAAGGCGCTCGAGTCGAGGAAGTCGTAAAGGAGCTTCGCCTTCCCGACGTTCTGCTGCTCGAGCGCGGCGAGGCCGCCCTGCTGCTTGATCCATTTGAACACCAGCCCCGCGATGTACATCGCGTAGGTCGCCGGCGTGTTGAGCATCGAATCCGCGTCGGCCTGCAGCTTGTAGTCCATCACCGTGGGCGTGCCCTTCGCCGCCGCGCCGATCAGATCGTCGCGCACGATGACGAAGGTAAGCCCCGCGGGGCCGGCGTTCTTCTGCGCGCCGGCATAGATCAAGCCGTGTCCGGGCACGTCGAGGGGCCGCGACAGGAAGTGGGACGAGGCATCGGCCACCAGCGGAATTTCAACAGATGGAGTTTTGTGAAACTCCACCCCGCCGATCGTTTCATTTGAGCAGTAGTGGACGTACGCCGCGTCGGGCCGCACCTTCCACTGCTTCGGCGCATAGGTGAAGTTGCGGTCCTCGGAGCTCGCCGCGATGGCGACGTCGCAGTAGTTCTTCGCCTCCTTGATCGCCTTCTTCGACCACTCGCCGGTGAGCACGTAGTCGGCCTTGCCCTTGCCGCGTAGCAGGTTCATCGGCACCTGCGCGAACTGCAGCGTCGCGCCGCCCTGCAGGAAGAGCACCTTGTAGCTCTGCGGGATCGCGGCCAGGCTGCGCAGGTCGGCCTCGGCCTCCGCGGCGATCGAGATGAACTCCGGCCCGCGGTGGCTCATCTCCATCACCGACATGCCGCTGCCGCGCCAGTCGAGCATCTCGTCGCCGG
>DASYPG010000581.1:0-1846 GCA_036006885.1 Burkholderiales bacterium
GCGCCCGAGGCGCCCGAGGGTGGTGACGCGTAGTGCTGCTGCCAAAGCGAACCAAGTACCGCAAGCCGCATCGCGGACGCCGCACCGGCCTGGCCAAGGGCGGCACCCGCGTGCAGTTCGGCGAGTACGGGCTGAAGGCGATGGAGCAGGGCTGGGTCACCAACCGGCAGATCGAGGCCGCCCGTATCGCAATGACCCGCAAGATCAAGCGCGGCGGCAAGGTCTGGATCAACATCTTCCCGGACAAGGCGGTCACGGCCAAGCCGGCCGAGACGCGCATGGGCTCCGGCAAGGGCTCGCCCGAGCACTGGGTGGCCGTGGTCAAGCCCGGCCGCGTCATGTTCGAGCTGGCCGGCGTGCCCGAGCCGCTGGCGCGTGAGGCGATCAGGCTGGCCGCCATGAAGCTCCCGGTCCGGGCCAAGTTCGTAACGCGGGAGGGTGATCTCTTTGAAGGCCAGTGAGATCCGCGAGCTGACCGATGACGAGCTCGAGCGCCGCCTCGGCGAGGCGCGCCAGGAGCTGTTCAACCTGCGGTTCCAGCACGCCACCGGGGCGCTCGAGAGCCCGGCCGCGCTGCACCGTGCCAAGCGAGATATCGCCCGGCTGCTGACGCTCACTCACGAACGCGCCGCGGCCCAGAAAGTGCAGGCATCATGACCGAGAACGAGACCACAACCGAAGAGCGGGGCCGGCGCAAGGAGCGCCGCGGCATCGTCGTGTCCGACAAGATGGACAAGACGGTGGTCGTGCGCGTCGACATCCTCAAGCCGCATCCCAAGTACAAGAAGATGATGCGCCGCTCGATCCGCCTGCATGCCCATGACGAGGCCGGCAGCGCCAAGTCCGGGGACATCGTGCGGCTGGTGGAGACGCGGCCGCTGTCCAAGACCAAGCGCTGGCGCGTCGCCGAGATCGTCGAGGTGGCGAAGTGATCCAGGTGGAGACCAGGCTTCGCGTGGCCGACAACACCGGCGCCCGCGAGCTGCTCTGCATCCGTATCAAGGGCGGCAGCAAGCGCCGCTATGCCGGCGTCGGCGACATCATCGTCGGCACCGTCAAGCAGGCGACCCCGAACGGCAGCGTCAAGAAGGGCGAGGTGGTGACGGCCGTGGTAGTGCGCACCAAGAAGCAGCACCATCGCGAGGACGGGACATACATCGCCTTCGACGAGAACGCCGCAGTGATCATCGACAACCAGCGCAACCCCCGCGGGACCCGCATCTTCGGCCCGGTTGCGCGCGAGCTGCGCGAGCGCAACTTCATGAAGATCGTCTCGCTCGCGCCAGAGGTGCTCTAGGACAGTGGCAGACGCAAAGGTCAAGATCAGGAAGGGCGACTCCGTGCAGGTGATCGCCGGCAAGGATTCGGGCAAGCGCGGCACCGTCGTGCGCGTGCTGCCGGAGCGTGGCCGGGTCGTGGTCGAGAAGGTGAACATGATCAAGCGACACACCAAGCCGCGTCCGGCGCCGCGCAACTCGACCAACCAGCAGGTGATCCCCGGCGGCGTGATCGAGAAGGAGGCGCCGCTGAACCTATCCAACGTGCAGCTGGTCTGCCCTGCGTGCGGGAAGCCGACGCGGATCGGCTACCGGTTCACGGACGACGGCACCAAGGTGCGGGTGTGCCGCGCCTGCGACAAGGACATCGACGGATGAGCACAGTGGAAGCGCCGACTCCGCGCCTGAAGGAGCGATATTTCGACGAAATCCGGCCGGCTCTGCAGGAGTCGCTGGGCCTGTCCTCGATGATGGCCGTACCCCGGATCACCAAGATCACCCTGAACATGGGCGTGGGCGAGGCCAAGACCAACGCCAAGGCGCTGGACGACGCCGCCGAGCAGCTTGCC
>DASYPG010000582.1:0-1650 GCA_036006885.1 Burkholderiales bacterium
TGCTGCCGCACGTGGACCTTTTCCTGCCGGTGCATAATCTGGACAGCCTGCTCGACCTGGCCAAGGCGCTGAGCGGACCGATGACGAGACAACAGGAGATGCGCGCGTGGAAATGAGCGCCGAACAGCTGATCCCGGCCTCTCAGCAGCAGACCTGGGACGCGTTGAACGACCCGGCGATGCTCAAGCAATGCGTGCCGGGCTGCGAATCGATCGATCCCATCGGCGACAACCAATATCAGGTGCTGATGGTGGCGCGCGTCGGACCGGTGAGCGCGAAGTTCAAGGGCAAGCTCACGCTCTCCGACATCCAGCCGCCCAACTCTTACTCGATCTCCTTCGAGGGCCAGGGCGGTGCCGCCGGGTTCGCGAAAGGCGGCGCGCAGGTGCGCCTGTCGCCTGAGGGCGAAGCGACCCGGCTCGCCTACGACGTGAAGGCGAACGTCGGCGGCAAGCTGGCGCAGATCGGCTCGCGCCTGGTCGACGCCGCGGCGAAGAAGGTCGCCGGCGACTTCTTCCGCAACTTCAACCAGAAGGTGGGCGAGCTGCATGGAAAGAGCAACCCACCCGGCTGACGCGCACGCGCAAGCGCATCCCGCGCCGGTCGCGCGGGATCCGGATCTACCGCAGGTATCCGACCGGGTGCTGATGCTGTTCGCCGCTGCCGCGCTGATCGCGACCGCGGCCGTGCTGCTCGCCCTGGCGCACTGAAGCATGGGTGTGGTTGCGCGGATGGACCGGGTGGTGAACGAGTTCGTGGCGCGCTGTCGCTGGTTCCACGAGCCGCTGACGGAAGGGCGGGCGAAGGTGTTCGCAATGCAGCACCGCCTCAACACGCGCCAGCGCAATTCGGTGCTCAAGCTGAAGGTCGCCACCAATTGCGACGACTGGGATACGCGCATGCGCATCCTGCAGGCGTGCAGCGAAGAGGTGATCGCCGACCATGCGCACGGTGGCGGCCGGCCGCACTGGGCGATCCTGGAGGATCTGGGCGTACGCATCGGCCTCGCGCGCAGCACGCTCACCGCGGCGAAGCCGCTGGCCTCGACCCAGCTCGCATGGAACGCGTGGGAAGGACTGATGGCGAACAAGCACTGGCTGGAGGGGATCGTCGCCAATACCTGCGCCGAGCGCATCAACGTGCCGGGTTACGGCAAGGGGCAATTCAGGCGGCGGGGATGGTTCGGCATGGAGCGCGGCCGCTGGGGCAGGCTGTTCGGGCTGACCGAGGACCAGCTCGAGTTCTTCGAGCTGCACACCGAAGCCGATATCGAGCATTCCGACACCGGCTGGCGCGCGGTGGAGAAATTCGCGAAGAAACTGCACATGGAGGACGCGGCGGTCACCGCGTGCGAGCGCAACCTCCACGTCTGGGAACATTACCTGAACGGCATCGCCGCGGCGGGCGACGCCTATCGCCGGCAAAAATAGCGATTACTTCTCGCTCAGCTTGGGCTGCTTGTCCTTCGGCGGCACGGTCCAGAAGTAGATCGTGCGGCCGTTGGACTCGAGCTTCTTCTCGGGCTTCCACGCGCCCATCTCGAACTGGTGCGACACGATGCGCGTCCCCGGCTTGAGCTCGTTCCAGAGCTTGGGCCGCAGCTTCACGTTGAGGTCGGGCAGCAGGTACAGCGTGATGACGGTGGCGTCC
>DASYPG010000583.1:0-3357 GCA_036006885.1 Burkholderiales bacterium
ATGGAACGGCGTGTTTCTTGCGGAGCTGACGCGGCTCGCCCCGCCCGGGCGCGTCGCCGACGTGACCGGCGGATCCTCGGCCTTCACGTTCCTCGGTGTCGTGGTGACGCCGCCGTTGTTTCACTTCGTGCTCGGGCTCACGTCCTCCTATGGCGCTACTTATGCCTTCTTCGGGATCATTCCCCTGTGCGTCGGGGTCGCTTTGCTGCTGACGGAGAAGGAGTAAATGGCGCGAGACGTGGTGCTCGCACCAGGCTTGTGGATGCCGGGCGCCGCGATGACGCTCCTTGCCGCGCGCGTGGCGCGCGCAGGCTACGTTCCCCATGTGTTCGCCTACCGGAGTCGTGGCCCGCACGAAGGCAACGTCGCGCGCCTGGCGCGCTTTGCGCGCGCGGCGCTCGACGGCCGCCCGGCGCATTTTGTCGGGCACAGTCTCGGCGGCGTGCTGATCCTGGAAACGCTGAACGCGCATCCCGAGCTGCAGGTCACTTCCGCGATCCTGCTGGGCGCCCCGGCGCGCGGCTGCCTGGCCGGCCGCAGGCTCGGAGCCGCGCAGCTCGGCCGCTGGATGATGGGCGCATGCGGCGAGCTCTGGCGCGAGCGCGAGGCGATGTGGAAACGCGATGCGCCTCTCGGGGTCGTGGCGGGGACCGTGCCCCTCGGCCTCGGACGCGCGCTCGGCCGCCTGCCGGGTCCGAACGACGGCGTGGTGCGGGTCGAAGAGACCGCGGTCGAGGGCATGACGGCGCAAGTGCTGGTCGCGCTCGGCCATAGCCTGCTCATCGTGTCCGGCGCGGTCGGCCGCCAGGTGGAGTGCTTCATGCGGGAAGGACGATTCGAGTGAGGCGCGCCGCGCTTCTCGCCGCGGCGCTCCTGCTTTCAGGCTGCGAGTCGATGCAGTACTACGCCCAGGCCATCGGCGGGCAGCTCAGTGTCACGCGCGCTGCTCGACCGGTCGAAACCTGGCTCGCCGACCCGGCGACGCCGCAGGATCTCCGCGGCCGGCTCGAGCTCGCCCGCGGCATCCGCGAATTCGCGTCGCGCGAGCTCGCGCTGCCTCGCAACGGCAGCTACGAATCCTACGCCGAGCTCGGGCGGCCGTACGTGGCGTGGAACGTCTACGCCGCGCCTGCCTTCTCCATCGAGGCGAAGCAGGAGTGCTTTCCCTTCGTCGGGTGCGTGAGCTACCGCGGCTTCTTCGCCGAGGCCGACGCGCGGCGGCACGCGGAAAAGCTCCGCCTCGCCGGCAACGACGTGTATGTCGGCGGCGTGCCGGCCTATTCGACGCTCGGCTGGTTCGACGATCCACTGCTCTCGACCTTCATCCGGTTTCCGGATCCGCAGCTCGCGCGGCTGCTGTTCCACGAGCTCGCGCACCAGGTGGCCTACGCGCGCGACGACACCGCCTTCAACGAGTCATTCGCCGTGGCGGTGGAGGAGGAGGGTGTGCGCCGCTGGCTGCGCGCGCAAGGCCGCGAAAAGGAGTTTGCCGCGTTCCAGGCGGCGCAGAGCCGCCGGCGCGAGCTCGCCGCGCGCGTCGAGACGGCGCGCAAGCGCCTTGAGGCGGTCTACAAGAGCGACGCCTCCGAGGACGAGAAGCGTCGGGTCAAGGCGCGCGAGTTCGAGGCGCTGCGCGCGGAATTCGGCAACATCGTGCCCGCCGAGCCGACCAACGCTTTTCTGGTGTCGATCGCCGTGTACACCGAGCTCGTGCCGGCGTTCGAGCGGCTGCTGGCCGAGAACGGCGGCGATCTTCCCGCTTTCTACAAGCGGGTGAAGGAGCTTGCCGGTGGGGACAAGAAGGCGCGCACACTGGCGCTGCGCTAGCGCCCCGGGCCTTCAGGAAAGAGGAACGTCGACGATCTTGCGAAAGGCAGGGCGCTCGCACAGGCGCTCGAACCACGCGCGCAGGTGCGGTTGCTCAGGGCGCTCGAGCGGCAGGCGCATCCAGAGCTGCACGTGGCAGGCTAGCGGGATGTCGGCGATCGTCAGATCCTTTCCCGCGAGATAGCGCCGGCCGGCGAAGGACTGCTCCGGAATCTTCAGCAGGTCGGCGCAGACCTTGCGCGCCGCCTCGATCGCGCCGGGATCGCGCTTCTCGGGCGGCGTGCGCACCAGCGGCCAGAAAATCGGGCGCTGGAACTCTTTCTGGAAGCTGTAGGTCCAGTCCATCCAGCGCTCGGCGTCGGCGCGCTGCCTCAGATCGGCGGGTGAGAGCCGGCCCGCGCCATGCTTCGCGGCGAGGTAGCGCACGATAGAGTGGGACTCCCACAGCACGAAGCCGTCGTCGTCGATCGTCGGCACGAGCCCGGTGGGATTCATTTTCAGATACTCGGGCGTCTTGTTGACGCCGTACTGCAGGCCCGCGTCGACACGCTCGTACTCGAGCCCGAGCTCCTCGACCGCCCACAGGACCTTCTTGACGTTGACCGAGTTCGTTCTTCCCCAGATCTTCAGCATCAAAAGCCCACTGCTTGACCGTCGCGCCGCGGGTCGCTCGCAACGAAGTAGCCGTCCTCGAGCTTCCAGATGAGCTGCGCGCTGCCGAACTGGTTGTAGTCGTCGATGGTGACGATGCGATGGCCGCGGCGCTGCAGCTCCTCGACCACCGCTGGCTGGAACCCGCCGTCCTCGACGCTGACATCCATGCCCTGCACGAAGCGAAAGCGCGGGCCATCGCAGGCAGCCTGCGGGCTTTGCCCGTACTCCGCGATGCGCACCATGACCTGAGCGTGTCCCTGCGGCTGCATGGTTCCGCCCATCACGCCGAAGCTCATCACGGGAGCGCCGGCCTTGGTGACGAAGCCCGGGATGATGGTCTGGTAGGGACGCTTCCTCGGCCCGACGCAGTTGGGATGCCCGCTCTGGAGCACGAAGGTGGCGGCACGATTCTGCAGCGACACGCCGTCGACCACCACGCCCGAGCCGAAGCCCATGTAGTTCGACTGGATGAAGGAAACCATCATGCCGCTCGCATCCGCGGCGGTGAGATAGACTGTGCCGCCCTTCGCCGGCGTGCCGTGGCCGAAGTGCTGCGCGCGCTTGAGATCGATGATCTTCGCGCGCGAGCGCAAGTATTCTCGATTGAGCAAAGCGGTCGGCTTGACGTCGACCATGTGGTCGATATCGGCGACATAGCGCCAGGCATCGGCAAAGGCCAGCTTGATCGCCTCGATCTGCAAATGCACGCTGTCGGGGCCGTCAACCCGGTGCGAGCGCATGTCGAAGTGCTCGAGCATGCCGAGCGCCATGAGGGCGACGATCCCCTGACCGTTGGGCGGGATCTCGTGCAGTGTGTAGCCGCGATAGTCCATCGCGAGCGGCGCGACCCAATCCGGCTTATGCGCCGCCAGATCG
>DASYPG010000584.1:0-4124 GCA_036006885.1 Burkholderiales bacterium
CCGGTCGAGTTCGTGCACCCGCACAAGAACTGCATGATCACGCAGCGCGAGGTCGGCGTGGACACCGAGTCGTGGGAGGCGGCGCTCAAGAACACCCTGCGCCAGGCGCCCGACGTGATCCTGATCGGCGAGATCCGCGACCGCGAGGTGATGGAGCACGCCATCGCCTTCTCCGAGACCGGGCACCTGTGCCTCGGCACGCTGCACGCCAACAACTCGAACCAGGCCATGGACCGCATCATCAACTTCTTCCCGGAGGAGCGGCGCCAGCAGCTCCTCATGGACCTGTCGCTCAACCTGAAGGGGGTGATTTCGCAGCGCCTGATCCCCCACAGGGAGGGCAAGGGCCGCGCGTGCGCGGTGGAAGTCATGCTGAACTCGCCGCTGATCTCGGACCTCATCTTCAAGGGCGAGGTGCACGAGATCAAGGAGATCATGAAGAAGTCGCGCGAGCTAGGCATGCAGACCTTCGACCAGGCGATCTTCGAGCTCTACGAGGCCGGGCGCATCAGCTACGAGGACGCGCTGCGCTTCGCCGACTCCACCAACGAGGTGCGGCTCAACATCAAGCTGCACGGCAAGGAAGCCAAGGGCAAGGACATCACCAAGGGCATCGAGCACCTGGACATCGTCTGATGCGCAAGTTCTGCTCCGCTGCCTTCATCGCCGCGCTGGCCGTTAGCGCCTGCAAGTCGCCGCCGCCTGTCGAGCCGCTCCTCGATGCGGCGTCGGCCGCGCAGAATTGCGAATCGCTGGGCGGAAAGCGGACGATGGAGCGCGGCCCCGACGGCGAAATCGCCGTTTGCATGTTTGCGGGCAACCGTCAGTGCGAGGAGTGGGCGCTGTTGCTCGGCCAGTGTCCCCGCAGTGGGATCGATGTCAGCGGCTACGCCACGACCTCCGAGCGCCACTGCGCCATTCGCGGCGGCCGGATGACGATCCCCGGTTGCGAGCTCTCGCCGGTGGGCGTCTACGAGGCACGCAATGTCGTGCTGCTGCTCCAGGCGGGAAATACGGCGATGCTGAGAACCTATTCCGCCGACGCCAGCCGCTACCTGATGGCTGGCACCTGGACGCGCTCAGGCAGCGTGGTGACGGTGAGCACCGAGCCCGAGCGTATGGTGCTCGACTACGCAGGCGACCGGCTCGTACCCCGCGAGTGGGACCGTAAGGTGTGGGGCGCGGCGGGACCTGGCACGCTGGTGCGCCAGAAGTAGCTCTACGTTCCTGCGTCAGGCACCAGGATCTCGACTGCGGCGGTCTTGATGCGGGCCTCGACGATGCCTGCGACTTCTCGTGGGTCCGGGTTTTTCCTCGGATAAAGCTTGTCGTCGATGTGGAGCTCGCCGCCGTTCCATTCCATCTGCAGCAGCTGGCCGCGACGTGTCGGCAGCACAGCAAGGCGCTCGCGATCGTGCTGCCACTTCTCGAGGTATTCCAGCAGACGTACGCGTTCGGCCTCGCCGATCAGAACGACGTCGAGCCTGCCGTCACCCGGCTTGCCGTCGGGCGCGAGAAAGAGATTCGGCCCGACATAGCGCAGGTTAATCGCCTCGAATAGGAGATAACGCCCCGAGATGTCCTGGCCGTCGAGCGCCGCGACGACCTCGACCGGATCGCAATGCACCGTCAGGTCCTTCAGCCGCTTCAAGGCGCGGTCGACGACGTCCTCCGGCTTGCCGGCCTTGGCCTTTTTGCCGGCGGGCCGGGCGAGCATGTTCGCGAACAGGCCTACGCCTACGCCTTCGATGAAATAGCGCTCGCCCCAGGGGCCCTTGGCGATACCGAGATCCAGCTTGACGCGCCGCGGGCGCTCCCAGCCCTGGATCAACTCCTGGAACGGCCGATCCACCAGGCCGAAGGTTCGGGCGATGTTGTTCGCAGTGCCCAATGGCAGCAGCGCAACGGGGACGCCTCGCCCGACCATGCGCCGAACGACGCGGCCGACGGTGCCATCGCCTCCGGCCACGACCACCAGATCGGCCGGTTTGGCGAGGGCGGGCTTCCAGCCTTGCTCTTTCGACGACTGATAGCGCACCTTGTGGCCTGCGCTCTCCAGAAGGTCCTCGAGCTTGCGGGCATCGGCGTCGCCGCTGCTGCCGGCGCCCGGGTTGTGGATGAGGGTTATGCGCACGCTAATTGCTGAAGGTATGCATCATGCGCATCCTCATCACGAACGACGACGGCGTCTATAGCCCGGGCATAGCCGCTTTGGCGCAAGTAGCTTCCCGATTCGGCGAGGTGCGGATCGTGGCGCCCGACGTGGAAATGTCATCGACGAGCGCATCCATTACCTCTTCGCGCCCCCTCAGCTACAAGCGTACGCAGCTACCGACGCCCGGACTGGAGGCTTACCGGGTCAACGGTACGCCGGGCGACTGCGTCATGCTGGGAACGACGCTGTGGGAGAAGGTCGACGTGGTGCTCTCCGGGATCAACATCGGCCTGAACCTCGGAAACGCGATCTGGCACTCCGGAACCCTCGCCGGGGCGAAGCAGGCGGCGCTCCTCGGCCTGCGCGGCATCGCGCTCAGCGCCCCTGCGACCGACCGCGAGCAGCCGGACTTCGAGCTACTCAAGCCCTGGGTGGCGAGCGTTCTCGGGATGCTGTTCGACGTTCCGGACCTGCCGCTCGTCAACGTCAACTTCCCGGCCAAGGCGCCGCGCGGCACGCGCTGGACCTGCCAGTCGATGAGGCATTACGACGGCAAGGTCGTCCCCGCCAAGGATCCCATGGGCCGCCAGATCTACTGGTACACGGTGGTGCCGGTCGAAGCGACCGAAGAGAGCTCGGACCGCAGCGCATTCGAGCAGGGCTACGTCTCGATGACGCCACTGCGCCTCGATCTCACCGACCCCGAGGCGCTCGAGCGCGTGCGCAAGCTGGAGGCCTGGCAGAAGCTCAAGTTCGCGTAGCGCGTCCCATGGTGCGGATCGGCATCTCCGGCTGGCGCTACGAGCCGTGGCGCGGGGTGTTCTACCCGCGCGGCCTGGCGCAGCGCCGCGAGCTCGAGTTCTGCGCGCAGCACTTCCCGACGGTCGAGATCAACGGCTCGTTCTACTCGCTGCAGCGTCCCGAGTACTACGAGGCCTGGTACCGCGAAACACCGCCCGGCTTCGTCTTCAGCGTCAAGGGCTCGCGCTACATCACGCACATGCTGCGCCTCAAGAACGTCGAGAAGCCGCTCGCCAACTTCTATGCCTCGGGCATCCTCAACCTGCGCGACAAGCTCGGGCCGTTCCTGTGGCAGTTCCCGGAGATGTTTTACTACAACCCGGTGCGCCTGGAGGCGTTCTTCGAACTCCTCCCCAGGAATACCGAGCAGGCGCTGTCGCTCGCCCGGCGACGCGATGCGCGCATGAACGGACGCTCGCGCCTCGCCATCGATGCCAGGCGCCCGCTCCGGCACGCGATCGAGATCCGGCACCCGAGCTTCATGAATGACGAGTTCGTCTCGCTCCTCAAAAAGCACGACATCGGCCTCGTGGTCGCCGACACGGCGGGGAAATGGCCAAAGATGCTCCATGTCACGAGCGATTTCGTCTACGTCCGCCTGCATGGGGACGTGAAGATCTACACCAGCGGCTATTCGAGCCGCGCGCTCGCAGCCTGGGCGCGGCGCATTCGCGCCTGGGACGAGGACGGCCGCGACGTCTACGTCTATTTCGACAACGACGTGAAGGTCAGGGCGCCGTTCGACGCGCTGAACCTCATGCACAAGCTCGACCTCGAGTGGCAGCCGCCGCCCGACAACGAGCTGCCGCTGCACACTGCGGGAGTGAGGGTGCCCGGGCTCAAATTCGCATACGGGCCGCGGGTGACCGGCGGCAATCCGGCCTGGGAAAAGCTCGGCCGGCGCTAACGCCGGTGACTTCCCGAGACGATCGGGAATTCATAGAGCCGGCACTCGAGCGCGCCGTTCCAGAGCGGTGTGCGGCGCGCGGGCTCGAGGCGGATCAGCTTGGGTAGGCGCATGTCGGCAGTAAAAATGAAGCAGCGCCATCCGGCGAAGCGCTTCTTCAGCGCATCGCCGAGCCTGGGGTAGAACGCGGCCAGCTGGTCCGCGCTGCCGATGCGCTCACCGTACGGCGGGTTGGCCACCAGCACGCCGGCCCCATCGGGG
>DASYPG010000585.1:0-8007 GCA_036006885.1 Burkholderiales bacterium
CTGCGCGATCTGCTCCAGGACGTCGGCGTGGCTCTTCCAGGTAAAGCGCTCCCCGGGCCGCGGCGCACGGCCATTCGGCATAAACGCTTCGGCAAACCCGGGCTGGTTCTTGAGCTCGGCCACCTGCTTGTCCCATTGCCCCGCGATGGTGGGCGAGACGAGGAAGCCCTCGCGCCCATAGCGGATGGCGCGCTCGAAGAGTTTCTCGAATGGCAGCTTGCCGAACCTGGCGTGAAGCTCAACCCATGCGGAGACGCAGCCGGGCACGCTGACGCTGTTCCAGCCGCGCACCGGCATCGACTTGAGGCCGGCGAAGAAATCGCTGCTCCATGCCGCGGGTGAGCGGCCGGAGGCGTTCAGCCCGTGCAGCCGCCGGCCGTCCCAGACGATGGCGTAGGCATCGGAGCCGATGCCGTTCGAGACCGGCTCGACCAGCGAGAGCGTGATAGCGGTGGCGAGGATCGCGTCGACCGCGCTACCGCCCGCGGCGAGCATCTGCAAGCCGGCCTGAGCGGCGAGCGGCTGCGAGGTCGAGACCGCGTTGGCCGCGAGCAGGGGCTTGCGCGGCCAGGCGTAAGGATTGTTCCAGGAGAAGGGGACCATAGGGAGCGCCGTATTGGACCGCCGTATTTTACGGCGCTTAAGCGGCCACGGATTCGAAGTCGAGCACGATCCGGCCGACCACCTTGCCCGCCTTGAGATCCTCGAGCGAAGAGTTTGCCTCCTCGGCGGAGCGCGTCTCCACGGGTGTCGCGCGGAGCTTGCGCTTCTTCGCGAGCGCGACCACTTCCTTCAATTCCTGCAGGCTGCCGACGTAGGAGCCGACGATGCCGATCGCGCGCTGCGCGATCGGCGGCAGCGGATGGGTGAGCTCGCCGCCGTAGAGTCCGCATAGCACGTAGCGTCCCCCCTTTCGCAGCGCCGCGATACCGAGCGCAGCGGTGGCGGGGCTGCCGACGAAGTCGATCGAGGCGGCGACGCCCTGCATTTGCTGCAGAGCGTCCGCGGCTCGGGTATTGACGGTCTTTTTCGCGCCGAGCTTGTGCGCCGCGGCGAGCTTCGCTTCGTCGATGTCGCCGCCGATGATGTTCGCCACGCCGCGCGCCTTGAGGACCGAGATGGCGATCAGGCCGAGTCCGCCGCAGCCGAGCACCGCGACCGAATCGCCCTTGTTCAGCTTGGGCAGCTTGTTGGCCGCGCTGTAGGCGGTCACTGCCGAGCAGGCGAGCGTCGCTGCGAAGGAATCGTCGATGCCGGCCGTGTCGATCAGGTACTTCGCGTCGGGCACCACGACGTGCGTTGAATACGCGCCGGGACGATTGACGCCGAGAAAGCGGCTTCCGGAAACGCAGTAGTTGTCCTGGCCGGCTTTGCATACCGCGCACTTGCCGCAGCCGATCCACGGGTAGATGAGTTTCTTCTGACCGACTTTCACGCCCCGGGCGCGCGGACCGAGGGCTTCCACGACGCCGAAGGGCTCGTGGCCCGGCGTAAACGGCGGCACGCAGCCGCGTTCCTTCACGTAGAAGCGCTTGCCCCCGCCCAGATCGAAGTAGCCGTCCCAGATGTGCAGATCGGAGTGGCACACCCCGGAGCGGGTAATGCGCATCAGCACTTCGCTCCCCTGGGGTTTGGGGGTCTCCTTCAGCGCCCTCTGCAGCGGCCTGCCGTGTTCGACGATCTCCCAACTCAGCATTTCGCAGACTCCGTCAACGCCTGGTCGATGTCCCACAGGATATCGTCGAGCGTCTCGAGGCCGACCGACATGCGCACCATGTCGGCGCTGACGCCGGCCTTGATCTGGTCGGCTTCCTCCATCTGGCGGTGCGTGGTGGAGGCGGGGTGGATGATGAGCGTCTTCGCATCGCCGATGTTGGCGAGATGGCTCATGAACTGCGCCGCCTCGATGAAGCGTTCGCCCGCCTTGGCGCCGCCCTTCACGCCGAAATTCAGCAGGCCGGAGGCGCCCTTGGGCAGATATTTCTTCGCCAGCGGGAAATACCTGTTGTCCGGCAAGCCGGGATAGTTGACCCACGCGACTCGCGGATGCTCCTGCAGGAACTTCGCCACCGCGAGCGTGTTGTCGCAGTGGCGCTCCATGCGCACGTGCAGCGATTCAAGACCCTGCAGGAGGAGCCACGCGTTGATCGGCGCGAGCGCCGGGCCGAACGTGCGCATGATCTCCATGCGCGCCTTCATCGTGTAGCCGAAGTCGCCGAAGGTCTCGTGGAAGATTACGCCGTGGTAGCCCGGGGAAGGCGAGGTGAACTCGGGAAACTTGCCGTTGCCCCAGTTGAACTTGCCCGATTCGACGATCACGCCGCCCATGGTGGTGCCATGGCCGCCGATGTACTTGGTGGCCGAGTGCACCACGACGTCGGCGCCCCACTCGATCGGCCGGCACAGGTACGGCGAGGGCACCGTGTTGTCGACCATCAGCGGGACGTCGGCCTCGTGCGCGATCTGGGCCACCGCCTCGATGTCGACGATGTTGATGAGCGGGTTGCCGAGGGTTTCGGCGTAGAGCAGCTTGGTATTCTTTCTCAGCGCTTTTCTGAAGTTCTCGGGTTCCGAGGGATCGACGAACGTGGTCTCGATGCCGAGCTTCTTCAAATTGACGTGCAGCAGCGTGTGCGTGCCGCCGTAGAGCGTGGAAGCGGAGACGATGTGGTCGCCGGAGCTGCACAGCGTAAGGATCGCCGTTACCTCCGCGGCCTGGCCGGTGGCGCAGGCGAGCGCCGAACGCCCCGCTTCGATCGCGGCCATGCGCTCCTCGAACACCGCCACGGTGGGATTGGAGATGCGCGAGTAGACGTTGCCGAAGGTCTGCAGGTTGAAGAGGCTCGCCGCGTGCTCGGCCGAGTCGAACACGAACGACGTAGTCTGGTAGATCGGCGCCGCGCGCGCCCCGGTGGCCGCATCCGGGATCTGGCCGGCGTGCAGGCACAGCGTTTCGATTCCGAACTTTCGATCCGGCATACGGGAATTCTAGCCCGCGGCCGCCCGCGCCAGCGCGAATCACTTCTCCGGCTCGGGGTCCTTCTCGGGGCGCGAGGCCGCGCGCCGGTATTCGGAGGGTGCGACCCCCACCTGGTTGTGGAAGAACCGGGTGAAGTTGCTCTGCGCCGAGAAGCCGAGCTCGGCCGAGAGCTCGGCAATCTTGCCGCGCCCGGAGGACAGGCGCGCGATCGCTGCCTCGATGCACAGGAGATCCAGGTAGGCACGCGGCGAGAAGCCGGTGCAGATCTGGAACAGATCGTAGAACCGCGAGCGCGACAGGCCCACCTGGTTGGCGAGCTGATCGATGTTCAGGTCCTTGTTGGGATGCGCGCGCAGCAGCCCGATCGCCCGGCGGATGCGCGTGTCCTCGAAGCGCGACCCGCGCCACAGCGGCGAGGACGCGCGCCGGCCCGCAAGATAGGTCTCCACGATCGAGAGCAGCAGCTCCTGGAGCATGAACTCGAGGCGCTCGGAGGAGAGAAAGCGGTCGTTCAGCACCTCGACCGCGAGCGTCTCCGTGAGCTGGCGGATGCGCGCCGTGATCGGCTCGCGCTGCTGCGCGAAGGGCTTGCGCTCCACGCCGTCGAACGCGGCGGGGAAGGACCCGTGCAGCCATTCGCCCGAGACATGGAACACCAGCGCGCGCTTCGCGCTCGGGTTGCGGTAGCTCTTGCCGGGATTGAGGAACACGAGCTCGGGATCGCCGTGCCGCAGCACGATGACCGGGTCTTCCTGCGCGCGCAGCTCGTCGTGCGCGTCGAGGTCACTCAGAAGGAGTCGCCCGAATCTCCCCTCGAATATTCTTAACATCCTCCCCATCGCGGGAAGGATACCTCAGTAGGCAAGCCAGCGGGGGCGCTTTGCGGAGACCACTTTGGTATTCACTCCGACCCAGTTCAGGCCGCCGAAGAGCCTTCCATGTTCGATCTTCACGCAACGGTCTAGAACCGCCTCCAGGCCGGCCGAGCGCGCCTTGGCCGCAGCCGCCTCGTTGCGCACGCCGAGCTGCTGCCACAGCACTTTCGCGCCAATAGCGATGGCGTCTTCGGCAATCGGCGGGACGTCCGGCGTCTTGCGGAACACGTCGACCATGTCGATCCGCTCCGGAATGTCGCGCAGCGACTTGTAGCACTTCTCTCCCAGGATGCTCTCGTACTTCGGATTCACCGGGATGATCCGGTAGCCGTGCTCTTGCAGGTACTTCGCGGCGAAGTAGCTCGGCCGGAACCAGTCGGCCGACAAACCGACGACCGCGATCACTCGCGTGTCCTTGAGGATGCGCCGCAGCGTGTTGATATCGTCCATGGCACGAATACTATAATCGAGCGCTTCTTCCCCGCGGGGATGGAATAAACCTATGACGGTGCATGTACAGGTGGCGGCGCTGCTTGAGCGCGTGGCGCGCTCGCACCTGCCGGCCTATCACACAGTGTCCGCTTTCGTCGCGCGCCGGATCTACCGCGACACCCGGGCCGCGCTTGCTCCGCAGCCGCCCGCGATCGCCGAGGCGCGGCTCATGGTCTGCGGGGGCAAGGTCGCGGTACGCGCCTACCGCCCGGTGCTGGGGGAGACCTTGCCAGCGTTCGTTTTCTTCCACGGCGGTGGCTGGACGATCGGCGACCTGGATACGCACGACGTCGTGTGCAGGCAGCTTGCCGTCGGCGCGCGCTGCGCTGTGTTCTCGGTGGACTATCGCCTCGCCCCGGAGCACCCGTTTCCAGCCGCGGTGGAAGACTGCTTCTTTGCCACCGAGTACATCTGCGTCCACGCTCAAGAGCTCAAGATAGACCCGACGAGGGTGGTTGTCGGCGGCGACAGCGCCGGCGGGAATCTTGCCGCGGTGGTCGCGCTGATGGCACGCGACAAGGGCGGGCCGCCGCTTGCGGGGCAGCTGCTCATCTATCCGGCGACCGACCAGCGCTGCGCCTTTCCATCGCACGAGCGCAACGCCGAAGGTTATCTCCTGACCCGGGACGCGATCCGGTTCTTCCGCGCGGGTTACCTGCCGAATCCCACCGACCGCACCGACTGGCGCGCCTCGCCGCTTCTCGCCGCGAGCCACGCCGGCCTGGCGCCCGCGTTCGTCCTGACCGCGGGCTACGACCCGCTGCTCGACGAAGGGCGCGCCTACGCCGAGCGGCTCGCCGCAGCGGGCGTACAGGTCGCCTACAAGGAGTATTCGGACATGGTGCACGGCTTTGTCTTGTTTGGCGGCGTCGTGGATGCAGCGAATGCCGCGGTGGCCGAATGCTGCAAGCACCTCGCCAACGCGTTTTCCGCCGGGCATTCGGAGAGAATGAGCGCATGAAATCCGACCTCAAGACCCGCCACGGCGGCAGGATTCTCGCCGACGCGCTCGCCGCGCAGGGCGTGAAGCTCGCCTTCGGCGTCCCGGGCGAGAGTTACCTGCCGGTGCTCGACGGACTGCACGACCTGCGCGACCGGATCTCCTTCATCGTGTGTCGGCAGGAGGGCGGTGCCTCGTACATGGCGGAGGCGTACGGCAAGCTCACCGGCGAGCCTGGCGTGCTCTTCGTTACCCGCGGACCCGGCGCCACGAACGGCGCGATCGGCGTGCATACCGGCTTCCAGGATTCGACGCCGATGGTCGTGTTCATCGGCCAGGTCGGCAACGAGTTCGTCGAGCGCGAGGCTTTCCAGGAGATCGACTACCGGCGGATGTACGGCCAGATGGCGAAATGGGTGGCGCAGATCGACCGCGTCGAGCGCATCCCGGAGTACGTGAGCCACGCCTTCCACACCGCGATGGCCGGGCGTCCCGGTCCGGTTGTGCTCGCACTGCCGGAGGACACGCTGTTCGCGGAGGCTGCGGTCGCCGACGTACCGCGCTACCACACCGTTCGCCCCTGGCCGTCGCCCGCCGAAATGGAACGAGTGGGGGGATTCCTGCAGAAGGCAAGAAACCCGATTGTCATCCTCGGGGGCGGCGGCTGGAATCGCGAAGCCTGCCGCAAGCTTCAACGCTGGACCGAGAACGCCGGCCTGCCGGTCGGCACCTCGTTCCGCTGCCAGGACCTCTTCGACAACCGCAGCCCGAGCTACGCCGGCGACGTCGGCATCGGCATCAACCCGAAGCTCGCCCAGAGAGTGAAGGACGCCGATGTCCTGCTCGTGATCGGCGCGCGGCTGGGCGAGATGACGACGAGCGGCTATACGCTGGTCGAGGCGCCGGTGCCCAAACAGACGCTGATCCACGTTCACGCCGGCGCGGAGGAGCTCGGGCGGGTCTACCGCCCGGCGTTGCCGATCAACTCGGGGTATCCGCAGTTCGTCGACGCCTTGCAGGGACTCAATTTGTCCAACGAGGCTTGGAAAAACGGCACTTCGGTGGCGCGCAAGGAGTATCTCGAGTGGACCGAGCCGCGGCCGATGCCGGGCAGGCTCCAGTACGGCGAGCTGGTGCGCTGGCTCTCGGACCGGCTGCCGGAAGACGCGGTGATCGCAGGCGGCGCGGGCAACTTCGCCGGCTGGCTGCATCGCCACTTCCGATACAAAGGCTTCCGCACCCAGCTCGGACCCACGAACGGCTCGATGGGCTATGGCTACCCGGCTGCGGTCGCGGCGAAGCTCGCTTCACCCGCGCGCACCGTAATCGCCGTGTGCGGCGACGGCGACTTCCTCATGAACGGGCAGGAGATTGCGACGGCGGTGCAATACGGCGCAGCGTTCGTCGCCCTGGTCGTGAACAACGGGCTTTACGGCACGATCCGAATGCACCAGGAACGTGAATACCCTGGGCGGGTGTTCGGCACCGACCTCAGGAACCCGGATTTCGCCGCCTATGCGCGCGCTTTCGGCGGGCACGGCGAAACGGTCGAGCGCACCGAGGATTTCGCGCCGGCCTACGAGCGCGCGGCGGCCTCCGGCAAGCCCGCGATCGTCGAGCTCAAGATCGATCCCGACGCCATCACGCCGGCGACCACGCTCTCGGCGATTCGCGAGAAGGCGCGCAAATCGCAGCTCACGTAAGGGCGATGAACTCCGGGTCGTCCTGGTGCGCGCGCTCGAACTTGAGGAACTCGTAGTAGCCGCAGCGCGGGCTGTCGGGGTATTCGCGGCACACCGCGGGTCGCGACTCGTAGACCGTGCAGCGGCGCTTCTCCTGGTCGAACAGCATGCAGGTCGACTCGAACACGCGGTCCTTGCGGTGGCGCAAGAGGCGCACCTTCTCCACCGGGTCGTATTTGGTGAAGCGCTCCTCGGCCTCCTTGTACTCGAGGCCGAAATGCCGGCCGAGGCGCTCGATATCCCGCGGCGTGACCTCAATCTCTGGATAGCTGCAGCAGTATCCGGGGCACTTCAGGCAGGAATATTTCGCACGGACCGGAATCGGAAACGGCTTTGCTTTTGGCATCGAAGTGACCGCGGGCAGTAAGCGCCGCATTCTACGCGCGCGTACTCTATTTTTCTCGCATGTTGACCCTTTGCTTTGCGCCGCGCGTTCCAACTCGTGATGACACTTTGCTCAACGAAATGGGCCCGGTTCGAATGTTGCTTACCATAATCCCTTCTGCCGGCGCGGGCTCGGTTAAACTGCCCGCGAATGACCGAGGCGCCGGATGAGGAGCTCATGCTTGCCTATCGCGGCGGAGACGGCAGGGCTTTCGAGACGCTCTATGGCCGGCATCGAGCGCGCCTTTTCCGTTTCGTCCTGCGCAGCATCAAGGTCCGCGCGCTCGCCGAGGAGCTCTACCAGGAGGTCTGGATGCGCGTGATCGAGGCGCGAGCGAGCTACAAGCCCACCGCGCGGTTCACGACCTGGCTCTATACCATCGCCCACAACCGCCTGGTGGACCACTGGCGCCGCGGCGGCCTGTCGCTCGTTTCCCTCGACGATCACGACGTCCCCTCTAACGCGCCGGACCCGGCGCACCATGCCGAGGCGCTCGAAGCGCTGGCGCGCTTCGCCGAGGCGCTCGAGCGTCTGCCGCCGGCGCAGCGGGAAGCCTTCCTGCTGCACGAGGAGGCCGGCCTCACCGTACCCGA
>DASYPG010000586.1:0-2601 GCA_036006885.1 Burkholderiales bacterium
GATGCACCATCTGGAGGATCAGAAGGAGGAGATCTTCAAGGCGGTGGAGGCGATCAGGTCGTTCACCGGGAAGAAGCCGCGCGGCTGGGAGAGTCCCGGCCTGACCGAGACGTACGAGACCATCGACCATCTCGCCGAGGCAGGCATCGAGTATGTCGCCGACTGGGTGCTCGACGACCAGCCCTGCGAGATCCGGACCGCGTCCGGCCCGATCGTCTCGGTGCCCTACACGGTGGAGATGAACGACATCTCGATGATGGTGCTGCAGAATCATCCGTCGGAGGAATGGCTGCGCCGCGGCATCGACCAGTTCGATCGCCTTTACGCCGAGGGCGAGAAAAGCATGCGCGTGATGGCGATCAGCGTGCACCCGTACATCACCGGGGTCCCGCACCGCATCGGCTACCTCGAGAAGCTCTACGAATACATCCTGCAGCGACCGGGCGTGAAGCTGTGGACCGGCGAGCAGATCCTCGACTGGTACAGGCATGCCGCCCAGTCATGACGAGCTGTGGGGCAGGGCGACCGAGCTCCTGCCGAAGCTGCGGGAGCGCGCGCCGCGCTGCGAAGAGCTGCGCCGCATTCCAGACGAGACGCTGCGCGACTTTCACGATACGCAGCTCCTGCGAATCCACCAGCCCGGGCGCGTGGGCGGAGCCGAGCTCGAGTTCGCCGCGGTGGTCACCTTCGGCGCGCTGCTCGCGCGCGCCTGCGCCTCGAGCTCGTGGAACTTCATCAACTTCCTGTCTCACCACCTGATGCTCGGGATGTTCCCGCCACGGGCG
Organism: Burkholderiales bacterium; assembly: GCA_036006885.1. Classification (GTDB taxonomy): domain Bacteria; phylum Pseudomonadota; class Gammaproteobacteria; order Burkholderiales; family SG8-39; genus SCGC-AG-212-J23. Next base: position 786 of record DASYPG010000586.1, read on the forward strand.
CAGGACGAGATCTGGGGCAAATCGCCCGACGCGCTCATCGCCTCTTCCTTCGTCTTCCCGGCGGCCAAGGCGCGCAAGGTGAAGGACGGCTACGTGATCTCCGGGCGCTGGCCGTTCTCGAGCGGCGTCGACCCGAGCGAGTGGAACATGCTGGCGGGGCTCGCCTGGCTCGACGAGAACGCGCCGCCGGAGCAGCGCGTGTTCCTGCTGCACCGCTCGCAGTACCGCATCATCGACAACTGGTACGCCGGCGGGCTGCGCGGGACCGGCAGCAAGGACGTCGAGGCGAGCGAGCAGTTCGTGCCCGAGCACATGAGCCTCGCGGTCGCCGATACGAAGGGCGGGCCGAGTCCCGGCAGCGTGGTCAATCCCGGACCGCTCTTCAGGATCCCGGTGTTCGCGCTCTTTCCCTACATGCTTTCGGGCGTGGCGCTCGGAATCGCCGAAGGGATGATCGACGAGTTCTCCTCGATCGGCACCAAGACCGGCAAGATGACCGGGGCGCGCATCGCGGAAATCCAGAGCACGCAGATTCGCTTCAGCGAGGCGACCGCCTATGCGCGCGCTTCGCGCGCCGCGCAGCTCGGCAACTGTGCCGAAGCCTGGACCCTGATTTCCAATGGAAAGATACCGGACGCGAAAACGAAAGCGCGGTACCGGCTCGAGGGCGCCTACGCGGTGGAGTGGGCGGTGCGCGCGGTCGACGTCATGTTCGGCCTGTCGGGCGCCGCGGGATTGTACGAATCGGGCCACGCCGCACGCGCGTTCCGCGATGCGCACGCGGTCAAGCAGCATTTTTCGTTCAACACCGATATTGCCGGCACCACGCACGGACGCGTCGCGCTCGGCCTGCCGAGCGACAACCCCACTCTTTGAGGAGCCTGCCAAACCCATGAAAGGCGATGTCAAATGAAAGGTGATGCCAAGGTCCTGGAGCACCTCAACAAGATTCTGTTCAACGAGCTCACCGCGATCAACCAGTACTTCCTGCATGCGCGCATGTTCGGCAACTGGGGCCTCGGGAAGCTCGAGGAGCACGAGAAGAAGGAGTCGATCGACGAGATGAAGCACGCCGATCGGCTGATCGAGCGCATCCTGTTTCTCGAAGGGTTGCCCAACCTGCAGGACCTGGGCAAGCTCCTGATCGGCGAAGACGCGCCGGAAGCGCTGAAGTGCGACCTCAGGCTAGAGCGCGCGGCGCGGCCGCCGCTGCAGGAGGCGATCGCGCACTGCGAGAGCGTCAAGGACTACATCTCGCGCGAGATCCTCGAGGACATCCTCGAGTCCGAAGAGGAGCACATCGACTGGCTCGAGACCCAGCTCGACCTGGTCGACAAGTTGGGGCTGCAGAACTGGCTGCAGTCGCAGGCCGGCGACCCGAGCTAAACTGGAAACCGGGCAAGCGTTTTGCTGACTAACCTATACGTATATGGAAGTCGAGCAACTCCTGAGGCGCGAGCTGCGGGCCAGGCTGCCACTGGGGCAGCAGATCCTGCTTTACCTCGACCCCTTTGCCTTCTTCAAGGACGCCACCAGAGGCACCACCATGGTGCGCGAGCGCAACCTCTCCTATAACCGCGGCATGCGGTGGGTGCTAGTACCGTACCTGCGGCGGTGGGTGTTTATCGCAGCGTCCCTGTTCCTGGGCATCGCCCCGGCCGAAGCCATGGCGGCCGAGGCCTCGCTCGTCATCGTCCCCGCGGCCTTGGCGGTAGCGTTCTGCATCGCGACTACGGTGGCTTTTTGCATCGCAACGGCGTATCTCTTGCTGTGTGTTTCCAGAGGAAGCTGACCTCAGGAGACCCTAAATGCGAGT
>DASYPG010000587.1:0-3290 GCA_036006885.1 Burkholderiales bacterium
GCTTACCTTGATCCCTGCCTGCTTGATGACTCTTGCCCAGCGCGGGGTTTCGCGCTCGATCGCGGCCGCGAACTCGGCCGGCGTGCCGCCGATCAGGTCGAGGCCGAGGTCGTTCATTTTCCTGCGCACGTCGGGCTGCGCAAGCACCTTTACCGTATCGCGATGCAGCAGCTCGACGATCACGCCCGGCGTCCCGGCCGGCGCCATCAGGCCGAACCACGGCACGGCCTCGAACCCTGGATAACCGCGACGCCGGCCGTGAAGCCCACGAGAATGCGGACCGGCTGCTCGGGATAGTTGCCCTGCGCGACGGCGTGCGTGCCGGCCTCGGCAATCGACAACCCGACTAGGAAGCGGAGGATGCCCATGCTTGCTCCCAGTCGTTACCGAGGAAGTCGGTGACGCGGCCGTCGCGCTGGAAGAACTTGTTCGGGATCTGGAACATGGCGAGGAAGATGCCGCCTTGCGGTCCGGCCCACGCCTCGTGGCGGCTCCCCGCCGGGCGCCAGACAAATTGTCCGACGCGGCATTCGCCCTCCGGGCAGTGCAGGCTCCCCTCGATTACGTAGGTCTGCTCGATCTTGACGTGCTCGTGGTCGGGCAGCCGCGCACCGGGCGCCATGCGCATCAGCGCGGTGATCAATCCGGTCTGCCGGTCGAAGAGCAGCGTCTTCTGCTCGATGCCCTCGTACGCGGTCTTCTCCCAGGGCAGGCGCTCGACGTCGACGAACCGGGAAGCGAGCGGAGGCAGATTGGGTTGGGTCATAGGTTCACCTCAGGCCTTGAGATGCTCGCCGACTCTGACGATCTTCATGGTGTTGGTGCCGCCGGACTTGCCGATGGGCTCGCCGATGGTGAGCACGATGAGATCGCCCTCTTTCACCACTTTGCTCGCGACCAGCGTTTTCTCGGCTTCCCGCAGCAGCTCTTCGCGGTCGTGGCCGATGAACTTGACCATCAGCGGATACACGTCGCGGAAAAGGGCGCAGCGGTAGCGCGTGGCCGTCTGCGAGGTGAGGGCGTAGATCGGCACGCCGCAGTTCAGGCGGCTCATCCACAGCGCGGTCGACCCCGACTCGGTGAGCGAGGCGATGCACTTCACCTTCAGGTGGTACGCGGTGAAGAGCGCCGCCATCGCGATCGACTGGTCGACGCGCGTGAACACGCGGTTGAGGAAGTCCTGCTCGAGGTTGAGCGTCTGCGTCTGCTCGACTTCCACGCAGATCCGGTGCATCGCCTCGATGACCTCGACCGGATAGCGCCCGCTCGCGGTCTCGGCCGAGAGCATCACCGCGTCGGTGCCGTCGAGCACCGCGTTCGCCACGTCCGAGACCTCGGCGCGCGTCGGCACCGGGCTCGCGATCATCGACTCCATCATCTGCGTGGCGGTGATCGTCAGCTTGTTCTGCTCGCGCCCCAGGCGAATCATCTTCTTCTGCAGCGCCGGGACCGAGGCGTCGCCGACTTCGACCGCGAGGTCGCCGCGCGCCACCATGATGCCGTCGGAGCCGCGCATGATGTCGAGCAGCGCCGCCTCGGCCACGGCCTCGGCGCGCTCGATCTTGGCGATCAGGAAAGCCTTGCCGCCCGCTGCGCGCAGCAGCTCGCGCGCCATGTACATGTCGGCGCCGGTCTTCGGAAAGGACACCGCGAGATAGTCGGCCTGTATCTTCGCCGCGGTCCTGATGTCCTCCATGTCCTTCGAAGTCAGCGCCGGCGCGGTCAGGCCGCCGCCCTGGCGGTTGATGCCCTTGTTGTTGGACAGCACGCCGCCATGGCGCACCACCGTGTGCACCTCGTCGCCGCGCACCTCGGTGACGTCGAGCACGATCTTGCCGTCGTCGAGCAGCAGCACCGCCCCTGGCCCCACGTCGCGCGGCAGCTCCTTGTAGTCGAGCCCCACGCGCTCCGCATCGCCCGGGGAAGCGCTCGCCGCGTCGAGGACGAAGCGCCGGCCCTGTTCCAGGCTTACCCTGCCCTCCTTGAACTTGCCGACGCGTATCTTGGGCCCCTGGAGGTCGCACATGATCGCCACCGTGCGTCCGAGCTTGGAGGCGATCTCCTTCACCAGGTTGGCGCGCGACAGGTGATCCTCGGTCGTGCCGTGCGAAAAATTGAGCCGCACCACGTCGACGCCCGCGCGCACCATGCGCTCCAGCACGGCGGGGTCGCTGGAAGCCGGCCCAAGCGTAGCTACGATTTTCGTTGCCCTGAACATCATGGTTTAGACCTTAAAGAGTCAGGTGCCGATGTGCAACACCACCTCGCGCGCGGAGCCGCGCCGGCGATGTTCCCACAGGTAGATGCCCTGCCAGGTGCCGAGCGCGAGGGCGCGCTCGACCACCGGAATCGAAAGCGACGTGGCCGTGAGCGCGGCACGGATGTGCGCCGGCATGTCGTCGGGACCCTCGGTGTCGTGCGTATAGAACGGATCGCCCTCCGGCACGAGGCGGGCGATCCAGCGCTCGAGGTCGCGCTTCGCCGACGGGTCGGCGTTCTCCTGGATGACGAGGCTCGCCGAGGTGTGCCGCACAAAGACGGTGCACAGCCCGTCACTGACGCTTGCATCGGTGACCAAGGACTGGACCTTCGAGGTGATTTCGTAGAGACCCTGGCCGCGCGTCTCGACGCTGAACTGCCTAACCATTCGCTCGGGCTTCGAGGGCCGCGACCGCGGGGAGGGTCTTGCCTTCCAGGAACTCGAGAAACGCCCCGCCGGCGGTCGAAACGTAGTCGATTTTGTCCGCGATGCCGTACTTGTTGATCGCGGCCACGGTATCGCCGCCGCCTGCGATGGAGAAGCCCTTGGCGCCAGCGACGGCGCGCGCAAGCGTCTGCGTGCCGTGCGCGTACGGCTCCTTCTCGAACACGCCGACCGGACCGTTCCAGACGATCGTGCCCGCCTTCGCCAGTTCCGCGGCGTAGGCTTGCGCGGTCCTGGGCCCGATGTCGAGGATCATGTCGTCGGCGGACACCGACTCCACCGGCTTGGTCTTCGGGTCCGTGTCCTCCGGGCCTTTGCCTACCACCACGTCGGTGGGCAGCGGAACTTTCCCCGTGGAAAGAATCCGCTTCGCGTCGCCGACGAGGTCGGGCTCGGCGAGCGATTTGCCGATCGGCTTGCCCGCCGCGAGCAGGAAGGTGTTGGCGATGCCGCCGCCGACGATCAGCCGGTCGACCTTCTTGATCAACTCTTCCAGAACGGACAGCTTGGTCGATACCTTCGAGCCGCCGACGATGGCGACGAGCGGCCGCGCCGGATTGGCGAGCGCCTTGCCCAGCGCATCGAG
>DASYPG010000588.1:0-3778 GCA_036006885.1 Burkholderiales bacterium
GCGCCCGACACCTCGCGCATCGCCTCGAGCGCCGCCTCGAAGGGCGGCATGTCGTTCTCGCGCATCAGGCGCTCGACGTTCTCCAGCACCACGATGGCGTCGTCGACCACGATGCCGATGGCGAGCACCAGCGCGAACAGCGTGAGCGTGTTGATGGAAAATCCGACCAGCCACAGGCCGGCGAAGGCGCCGATCAGCGACACCGGCACCGCGACCATGGGAATGAGCGTCGCGCGCCAGGTCTGCAGGAACAGGAACACCACCGCGAGCACCAGCACCGCCGCCTCGAAGATCGTGGTGTTCACCTCCTTGATGGAGGCGTCGACGAAGCGCGTGGTGTCGAACGGAATCGAGTACTCGACGCCCTCGGGGAAGCCGGGCCTGATCTCCTTCATCTTGTCGCGCACCAGGCCGGCGACCTCGAGCGCGTTGGCGCCCGGCTGGAGGTAAGTCGCCATGCCGATGGTGGGCTGGCCGTCGAGCGTGTTGGAGGTGTCGTAGTTGAGCGCGCCGAGCTCGATGCGCGCGATGTCCTTCAGCTTCAGCACCCCGGTGGCGCCCCCCGACGGCCCCGCCGCCGGTCCTGCTGTCGCCGCCATGGCGCGCACCACGATCTCGCCGAACTGCTCGGGCTCGACCAGGCGCCCGGCGGCGGTGACGGTGTAGACAAGATTCTGTCCCGGCGGCGCGGGCTCGGTGCCGATGCGCCCGGCGGCGTACTGCGCGTTCTGCGCGCGCAGCGCCGCGGCGACCTCCGAGGGGGTGACGCCGAGCTGCGCCATCTTCTCGGTGTTGAGCCACACGCGCATCGAGTAGTCGCGCGCGCCGAAGATGGTGACGTCGGCGATGCCGGGCAGGCGCTTCAGCTCGTCGACCAGGTTGATCGAGCTGTAGTTGGAGAGGAACAGCGTGTCGCGCGTCTTGCTCGGCGAGAACAGCGACACCACGAGCAGGATGTCGAAGGAGCGCTTCTGCACGATGACGCCGTTCCGGCGCACCTCGTCGGGCAGCCGCGGCAGCGCGATCTGCACGCGGTTGTTGACGTTGAACACCGACTGGTCGACGTTGGTGCCCGGCTCGAAGGTGGCGGTGATGGTGAGGCTGCCGGTGGAGGACGAGGTCGAGCTGAAGAAAGAGAGCTTCTCCACGCCCGAGAGCTGCTCCTCGATCGGCGCCGCCACCGTGCGCGCGAGCGTCTCGGCGCTCGCGCCGGGATAGGTGGTGATGATCTGCACCGTCGGCGGCGCGATCTCGGGATACTGCGCCACCGCGAGGAGCTTCGCCGACACGAACCCGGCGAGCACGATGACGATCGCGATGACGGCCGCGAAGACGGGGCGGTGGATGAAAAACCGGGACATTTAAACGAAGACCCTCAAATTCAGCCGGCCTTCTTGCCCTGCACGGGCGTGCCGGGACGAAGCCGCACCAGGTTGTCGACGATCACGTTGTCGCCGCTCTTCAGGCCGTCGAGCACCACCCAGTCGTTGCCGATCCAGTTGCCGGCGCGGATCGGGCGCTGGGTGGCTTTGCCGCCGTCGGACACCCACACGAAGCGGCCGCTCTCGTTCTGCATCACCGCGGCCTGCGGCACGACGAACGCCTGCTGAGTGCCCGCGACCACGCGCACGCGCACGAACTGGCCGGGCAGCAGCCCGAGCTTCGGGTTGGGCAGCTCGGCGCGCATCTGCACGGTGCCGGTGCTGGTATCGACCGTCGAGGCCGCGAAGTTGAGCTTGCCGCTCTGGGCGTAGGCCGAGCCGTCGGCGAGCTCGAGCTTCACGTCGATCGCCTTCTGATCGCCGCCGCGCACGCGCGCGAACTCGACCTCCGACAGCGCGAAGCGCACCCAGATCGGGTCGCCGCGTGTGAGCGTGGTGAGAAGCGCCGAGTCGTTGTTGGGCGCGACCAGGCTGCCGATCGACTGCAGCGCGCGGCCGGTGACGCCGCCGATCGGCGCGGTGACGTTGGTGTACGAAAGGTTCAGCTCGGCCTGGCGCACGCGCGCTTGCGCCACCTGCACCGCGGCGCTCGACTGGCGCGCGGCCGAGGCGGCCTGGTCGGCTTCCTTCTGGCTGATGGCGCGGCGGTCGGCGAGGCGCTTCAGGCGCTCGTGCTCCTGCTGCGAGAGCTCGTCGCGCGCGGTCGCCTCGGCGAGCGTGCCGCGCGCCTGCTGCAGCTCGATCTCGAAGGGCGCGCGCTCGATGCGGAAGAGCGGCGCGCCGGCCGGCACCGCGTCGCCCTCATTGTAGAGCTGCCGCTCGAGGATGCCGGAGACGCGCGCGCGCACCTGCACTTCGCGCGAGCCCTCGGTGCGCCCGACCGCCTCGAAGCTCACCGGCACGCTGCGCGGCGCCATCTCGAGGAGCGTCACGCCGAGCGCGTCGGGCGGCGCGGCGGCCGTTTTTTTGCCGCCATCCTGCGCGCCTCCGGGGGAGCACGCGGCAATCAAGAAAGCCAACAAGACCGGGAACCGCTTCATGGCGCGTACGCCCTCAGGAAGCAATCGACGATGCGCGCCGTGCGGCGCGCCTCCTTTTCATCGCAGCCGACGCCGAAGAGCCGCTTGAGCCGGTCGTGCCCCACCAGCATGCCGAGGAAGATCTCGGCGGCGAGCTCGGGGTCGTCGCGCCGCAGCTTGCCCGCGCCCATGGCGCGCGAAAGGTACGCGGCGAGGCGCGATACCAGCGCGCCGGCGCCGCCGGCGTACAGCGCCCGGGCGAGCGCCGGGAAGCGCGGTACCTCGGGCAGCACGGTGCGCAGGGTGGCGATGCCCTGCGCGCCGAGCACGCGCTTACGGTAGGCGCGCGCGACGCGCATCAGGCCGGCGCGCAGGTCCCGCGGCCCGGCGTCGAGCTCGATCAGCACGCGGCGCGTAAGATCTCGCGCCACCTCCTTGAAAAGCTCGTCCTTGCTGGGAAAATGCTGGTAGACGGTCTGCTTCGCCACCCCCGCGCGGCGCGCGATCTCGTCCACGCTCGAGCGGTAGCCGCGCGTGAGGAACGAGCTGGTGGCGGCGCGCAGCACGCGCTCGCGGTGGATCTGGGGCATGCCTCTTTTTCTCTTGGAGCTATTGGCCGGGCGGGAACCGAACTAGACTGGGGAGTCTAGCATGTCCAACCTAGACTGAGGAGTCTAGTATGTCGCAGCTCCTGCAGGGCGACCGCGCGCTCGTCACCGGCGCCGGCGGCGGCATCGGCAGGGCGCTCGCGGCGGCGCTCGCCGCCGAGGGCGCGGCGGTGTTCGGCGCCGACCTCCAGGACGCGGATCTGTCGCGCCCGGGCGAGGCCGCGCGCCTGGCCGGGGAGGTGCTGCGCCGCCTGGGCAGCGTGTCGATCTTCGTGCACGCCGCGAGCCCGCGGCGCCAGGAAAGCCAGAAAGCGCTGCAAGTTACGGAAATCGAGTGGCGCGAGATGCTCGAGGTGAACCTCAACGCGGGCTTCCTCATCGCCCAGGCGCTGGGCAGGCACATGGTCGAGCGCGCGGTGAAGGGGCGCATGCTCTTCGTCACGTCGCTGCACGCCTGGAGCCCCCGCAACCTGCCGCACTACAGCGCGTCGAAGGCCGGGCAGACCATGCTGGTCAAGGAGCTCGCGCGCGCCCTCGGCCCGCACGGTATCCGGGTGAACGCTATCGCCCCGGGCGCAATCCCCGGGGGCGGCTTCGCCGCGCCGCAGGCTTTGGCGGATAAAATCGCGCTGAAGCGCTTCGGCACGCCGGCCGAAGTCGCGGCGATGGCGGTGGCGGTGCTCTCCGAGCGCTTCGGCGCCTACGTCAC
>DASYPG010000589.1:0-4001 GCA_036006885.1 Burkholderiales bacterium
GGCGATCCAGGGCTCGCGCACCGAGCTCTCCACCTTCGCGCCGCGCATCATCAAGATGAAGATCATTCCGGACAAGATCCGCGACGTCATCGGCAAGGGCGGCGTGATCATCCGCGGCATCCAGGAAGAGACCGGCACCACCATCGAGATCGAGGACGACGGCACCATCTCGATCGCCTGCGTCTCGGCCGAGGGCGGAGAGGCGGCAAGGAAGCGCATCCAGGACATCACCGCCGACGTCGAAGTCGGCAAGGTCTACGAGGGTCCGGTGTTGCGCCTGCTCGACTTCGGCGCCATCGTGCAGCTCCTGCCCGGACGCGACGGCCTGCTGCACATCTCGCAGATCAGCAACGAGCGCGTCAACGCCGTGTCCGATCACCTGAAGGAAGGGCAGATCGTGAAGGTCAAGGTGCTCGAGGCCGACGACAAGGGCCGGGTGCGCCTGTCGATGAAGGCCGTGAACGCTCAGGAGCAGGCGGCAAAGCAGAACGCCTAGCGTTTTAACGCGTAGGCTGGGGTCAGACCCCGATAACCTGATCGAGATCGTGCTCGGCGAAGGCCCGCAAAGCGCGCGACCCGCGCGGTGTTCCCGCTCGTCTTATACTGTGCGTGCCGTCACGCCGTGCCGGCGTTCCCCGGAGGAAACAATGACCAAGACAATCGCATGGGCGCTCGCCGGCGTCCTCGCCGCGGCGCCGTTCGCCGCCGACGCGCAACAGCAGCCGTTGCGCCTGCGCGGAACGCTCGAGAAGGCCGACGGCAATGTCCTGACGCTGAAGACCACCGACGGCGCCGAGCACAAGCTCACGCTCGCCGACAAGGCGATGATCGTCGCCGTGGTGGAGGCCTCGATGGCCGACATCAAGGAAGGCACCTACCTCGGCAGCGCGGCCATGCCGCGGGCCGACGGCAGCCAGAAGGCGCTCGAGGTGCACATCTTCCCCGAGCAGATGCGCGGCACCGGCGAGGGCCACCGGCCTTACGCGCCCGTGCCGGACAGCACCATGACCAACGGCGCGGCGGCCGGCATGACGGTGACCGGCGTCGAGGGCTCGACCATGACGGTCAAGTTCAAGGGCGGCGAGAAGAAAATCGTCGTCCCGCCCAACGTCCCCATCGTCCGCTACGAGATCGGCAGCCACGCCGACCTCAAGCCGGGCGCGAAATTCACCGTGCTCGCGGTGACCAAGAAGCCCGACGGCACGCTGGAGACGAACCGCATCAACGTCGGCCGCGACGGCGTCGTGCCGCAATAAGGCGCGGCATTGCCGGACGGGTCTACCCGCAGCTGTCGCGGTAGATCGCGTAGGCCTCGTTGCAGATCTGGCTGCGCGACTTGTAGGAGTAGGGAGTGCCGCACGCGAGCTGCCAGTTGACGCGCGCGCTCTCGCAGACGCGCGGATCGACGGCGCGCGGCGGGGGCGGCTTCAGCGCATGCGAGCGCGCCTCCTCCGTGGCATCGCGCTTCGGCAGGTCGAGCCGCAGCAGCTCGTTCTCCGGCACGCGGCGCCCAGGGTCGGGCAGGTCTTGCGCGAACGCCGGCAGGGAGACGATAAGAAGGAGGGTGGCGACCCGCAGGCTAAAGAAAGAATCTTCTACTTGGCGACCTGCCGCTCTCTCAGCTCGTCGAGCGTCTTGCAGTCGATGCACAGCGTCGCGGTCGGGCGCGCCTCGAGGCGCTTCAGTCCGATCTCGACCCCGCAGCTCTCGCAGTAGCCGTACTCGTTTGCGTCGATGCGCGCGATGGTCTCGTCGATCTTCTTGATGAGCTTGCGCTCGCGGTCGCGGTTGCGCAGCTCGAGCGCCATGTCGGACTCCTGGCTCGCCCGGTCGTTCGGATCCGCGAACACCGTAGCCTCGTCCTGCATGGTGTGCACGGTGCGGTCGATCTCCTCCGAGAGCTCGGCCTTGAGGGACTCGAGGATCTTGCGGAAGTGCGTGCGCTGCCTGGCGTTCATGTACTCCTCGCCCTTTTTCGCGGCGTAGGGCGTGAAGCTTTTTCTAGTCAGTTCTACAGCCATTGGAGGAACCGGTTCCCGGCAAAAAACGGAGGCAGCTTTGTAGCAGAAAAAGCCCTGTTGCAGCAAGCAAATAAATTGCTCTTGGAATGGGCTAAGAGTATCATTCAGCGCCTTTTTCGGGGTGTAGCGCAGCCTGGTAGCGCGCTTGCTTTGGGAGCAAGATGTCGGGAGTTCAAATCTCCCCACCCCGACCAGCCCAAGCGCGCGGGATGCAAGGAAGAAGCTGCCCGTAGCTCAACCGGATAGAGCAACGGCCTTCTAAGCCGTAGGTTGTGGGTTCGAGTCCCGCCGGGCAGGCCACCAAGCTCGCGATTGACGCACAATGGTGGCGCCGTAACCGCTGAGTACACGTTGTACCGACTACGGTGACCGTAGCTCAAGGGTAGAGTCCCGGATTGTGATTCCGGTTGTTGTGGGTTCGAGTCCCATCGGTCACCCCAAACCTCGTGCATCTTGAACGCGAGCTGAAGTTTCGCCTCGATGCCTTGGCCGTGGCGCGCGTGCCACGCCTGCTGCCCTTCGCTGCCCCGCCCAGGAAAAGCCGCCTCGACACCGTCTACTACGACACCCCTGACCTTCGCTTGCAGAGGGCAGGGGCCGCCTTGCGCCTGCGCCGTGCGGGCCACAAGTGGCTGCAGACGCTGAAGCTGCCGCAGGGCCCGCAGGGCGCGCTCGCCTCGCGCGCCGAGTGGGAGATGGCCGCGCCGAAGGGACGCCTCGACTGCGCGCTGTTCCCGCGCGAGGACGTGCGCGCCGCATCGGGACTCGACATGGTGCGCCTGGCGCGTCGTCTGCGGCCGGTGTTCGCAACGCGCTTCGAGCGCCGCTCGGGCCCGCTCGCGCTCGGCCACGGGGTGCGCGCGGAAGCGTGCATCGACCGCGGCGTCATCGAAGCGGGAAGCAAGCGCGAGCAGATCCTCGAGCTCGAACTGGAGCTGAAGGAAGGCGAGATCGGCCCGCTGGTCGGACTCGCGGAGGGACTGGTGCAGCCGCTTGGCCTGCGCATCGAGACCGCGAGCAAAGCCGAACGCGGCTACCGGCTGAGCGAGTCCGCAGGACTGCCGCCGCCGGCAAAATGGTCTCAGCCGCCCATCGCCGAGAATGCCGCCGCGAGCGACGCGTTTGGCGCGCTTTGCAGCGCCGCGCTTGCGCAGATCGGGGCCAATGCCTCAGGCGTGGTCGAGGCGCGCGACCCGGAGTATCTGCATCAGATACGCGTCGGCGTGCGCCGGCTGCGTTCGGCGCTGCACGCCTTTCGCAGGCTGCTGCGCGGCTCGCAAGCCAAGGCGGCCGAACGGCCGCTCAAGGGCATGATGCAGATCTGGGGCGCCGCGCGCGATTGGGACGTGTTCTGCGAGACGCTCGCCGATGCGGCCGCCGATCCCGTGCTGCTTGCGCGCGCGCGGCAGAAGCGGTCCTATGCTCGCAGGGCGGCAGCGGCGACCGCCGGCTCGGCCGGCTTTCACCAGGCGCAGTTGCGCATGCTGCGCTGGCTGCACCGCGACCCATGGAAGTCCGATGCCGCGCGCGCCGAGGGCCTGGCCCGCTTCGCGCGCGAGGCGCTCGCGCGACTGCATGCGCGCCTGCTCGAGGATGCGCGCAAAGTCAACTGGCGCGACGCGCGCCGTCGCCACCAGGTTCGCATCCGCGTAAAGCGGCTGCGGTACGCCTGCGATTTCTTCTCAGGCTGCTTCCCGCATCAGGCGGTGCTGCCGTTCATCGCGCGCCTCGCCTCGCTCCAGGACACGCTTGGCGAGCTGAACGACGTCGCGGTCGGCAAGCGGCTGATCGCCGAGATTGCACTCGTCGGGGAGGGGAGCGCCGTGCGACGCTGGCTCGGCGCGCGCGAGCGCGAGCTCATCGGCTCCCTCGAGCCCGCGTGGAACGCGTTCGCGGCGAAGCGCCCGTTCTGGCAACCGAAGCGAGGGCGTCGCGGCCGGCGATGAACACCTCGTCCTCGGGCCAGTAGAACTCGCCGCT
>DASYPG010000590.1:0-7047 GCA_036006885.1 Burkholderiales bacterium
TCCGGCGGTGGGCCTGCTCTTCATCGACTTCCAGGCCGGGAAGCGGCTGCGGGTGAACGGCCGCGCCCGGCTTCATCTCGACGACCCGCTGAAGGCGGATTTTCCGGGCGCGCAGGCCGTGGTGCGTGTGCAGGCGCAGCAGATCTTTCCAAACTGCCCGCGCTACATCCACCGCATGCAGATGGTGGAGCCTTCGCCGTACGTGCCCGTCGCCGGGGCCGCCGCCCCAGTGCCCGGGTGGAAGCGCAACCCCGCGTTCAAGGATTATCTGCCCAGGCAGGATTGACCGAGGACGGTTGACAGCGGCCGCGTAACTGCTTCAAGCTTGATCTATTCAGGCTTGAGCAAATCGTGGCCGCCCCTGCGACCTCCCCCGACCGAGAAACCATCGCCCGCGCCGGCGACCACCGGGCGCTGCGCGTCTGGCTGAGGCTGCTCACCTGCACCCAGCTGATCGAGCGGCGAGTGCGCTCGCGGCTGCGCGAGCGCTTCGCCACCACGCTGCCGCGCTTCGACCTCATGGCGCAGCTCGAGCGCCGTCCCGAAGGCCTCAAGATGAACGAGCTCTCGCGCCTGCTCATGGTCACCGGCGGCAACGTCACCGCGATCGTCGACCAGCTCGAGAAGGAAGGGCTGGTCGAGCGGCTGGACGAGCCCGCCGACCGGCGCGCGTTCTGCATCCGCCTCACCCGCGCCGGCGAAAGGAGCTTCGCCGAGATGGCGCGCGCGCACGAGGAGTGGGTGGTCGAGCTGCTCGCCGGCATGAGCCGGCGCGAGCAGGACGAGCTCCTCAAGCTCCTCGCCAAGGTGAAGCAGCACGCCGTGGAGGTCTTGCCATGATCCAGCCGAAGCATTTTCTCTGGCGCGTGGAGGGCAAGGTCGGGGTCATCGCATTGAACCGCCCGGAGCGCAAGAATGCGCTTACTTTCGACTCTTATGCGGAGCTGCGCGACCTATTCGATGATCTCCAGCATGAGAAAAGCGTAAACGCGGTCGTGCTCACCGGCGAAGGCGGCAACTTCTGCTCGGGCGGCGACGTGCACGAGATCATCGGACCGCTCACCCGCATGCGGCCCGACGAGCTGCTCGAGTTCACGCGCATGACCGGCGACGTGGTGAAAGCGATGCGCCGCTGCCCGCAACCGGTGATCGCGGCGGTCGAAGGCGTCTGCGCCGGCGCGGGCGCGATTCTCGCCATGGCGAGCGACTTGCGCTACGCCGCGCCAAGCGCGAAGGTGGCCTTCCTCTTCGTGCGCGTCGGCCTCGCCGGCTGCGACATGGGCGCCTGTGCGATCCTGCCGCGCATCGTCGGCCAGGGCCGCGCCGCGGAGCTTCTGTACACCGGACGCTCGATGAGCGCGGAGGAAGGCCTCGCCTGGGGCTTTTTCAACCAGCTTTCCGATTCTCCTCTCGTCAAGGCTCTGGAAGCGGCACGGGAGCTCGCGAGCGGACCGACCGCCGCGCATGCGATGACGAAGAAGATGCTGCACGAAGAGTGGAACGTGACGGTCGACCAGGCGATCGAAATGGAAGCGGTGGCGCAGGCGAGCCTCATGCAGAAGCAGGATTTCCGCCGTGCATACGAAGCGTTCGCGGCAAAGCAGAAGCCGCGGTTCCAGGGCGACTGATGGATCGCTTCGCGCACTACGACTGGCCCTTCCTCGAGCCGCGCCATGGCAAGCTCGCGCGCGAGGCCGACGCGTGGGCGCACGCCAACCTGGCGCACGCGCACGGCCACGATGCGGACGCGATCTGCAGGCGGCTGGTGCGGGACCTCGGCTGTGCCGGGTTCCTCCGCCATTGCGTATCGGAAGCTCCCGACGTACGTTCGATCGCGCTGCTGCGCGAGGTATTCGCCTATCACGCGGGTCTCGCCGATTTCGCCTTCGCCATTGCGGGCCTCTCCACCATTCCGATCTCGCTCGCCGGAACCCCGGAGCAGAAGCAGCGCTACCTGCGCAAGGCGGCGGCCGGCGAGACCATCGGCGCGTTTGCGCTTTCGGAGCCGGATGCCGGCTCCGATGTCCAGGCCCTCCAGACCCGGGCGAGGCGCGACGGTGCCGGCTGGGTCCTCGATGGCGAGAAGACCTGGATCTCGAACGGCGGTATCGCCGACTTTTACGTCGTGTTCGCGAAGGCCGAAGAGGGCATCAGCGCTTTCGTCGTCGAAGCGCGCGAGGTGGATGCATCGCAGCGCATCGACATCGTGGCACCGCACCCGATGGCCACCGTGCGGCTCAAGGCGGCGAGCGCCGAGCTCCTCGGCGACGCGGGACAGGGCTTTAAGCTGGCGATGCGCGGCCTGGATGTGTTTCGCACCACGGTCGCGGGCGCCGCGCTCGGTTTCGCGCGCCGCGCCCTCTACGAGGCGCTGCAACGGGCGAAGCAGCGCAGGATGTTCGGCCAGACCCTGGCCGATTTCCAGATGACGCAGGCGAAGCTCGCCGACATGGCGACCGGCATCGACGCCGCGGCGCTCCTCACCTACCGGTCGGCGTGGAAGAAGGATGCTGGCGCGGTCCGCGTGACGCGCGAAGCGGCGATGGCGAAGATGTTCGCCACCGAGTCGGCGCAGCGCGCCGTCGACGAAGCGGTGCAGATCTGCGGCGGGCTCGGCGTGATGCGCGGCCACCCGGTGGAGAAGCTCTACCGCGAGGTGCGAGCGCTGCGCATCTACGAGGGCGCGACCGAGGTGCAGAAGATCGTCATCGCGAGGGATCTCCTGAAATGACGCGCTATACCGCGCACGTCGATACATTCGCGCGCGACAACCTGCCGCCCGCCGCGGCCTGGCCCGAGCTGCTGTTCGAGCGGCCCGAGCTGCAGTATCCGGGTCGCCTCAACTGCGCCACCGAGCTTCTCGACAAGCCGGTGACGCGCGGTTACGGCCACCGCGTCGCCCTGCGCACGCCCGACGGCGAATGCTCCTACACCCAGCTCTTCACGCAGGCGAATCGCATCGCTAACGTGCTGGTGCGCTCGATGGGGCTCAAGCCGGGCAACCGGGTGCTGCTGCGCGGGCCGAACAACCCGATGATGGCGGCGAGCTGGTTCGCGGTGATGAAGGCGGGCGGCGTTTGCGTCGCCACGATGCCGCTGCTGCGCGCGAAGGAGCTCACCGACATCATCCGGAAGGCGGAGGTCTCGCACGCGCTCTGCGACAAGCGGCTGGAGGGGGAGCTGGCGAGCGCCGCGGCCGCGTGCCCGAGCCTGAGTCAGGTGAGCTACTGGCACGACGACGCGCCCGATGCCCTGGACGCGCTGTCGCTCAAGCAGCCGCTCTGGTTCAACAACGTGCCGACCGCGGCCGAGGACGTGGCGCTCATCGCCTTCACCTCGGGAACCAGCGGCAAGCCGAAAGGCACGCTCCACTTCCACCGCGACGTGGTGGCGATGTGCGATGCGTTCCCGCGCTCGATCCTGCGGACGCAGAAAGACGACATCTTCTGCGGCACGCCGCCGATCGCGTTCACCTTCGGCCTGGGCGGCGTGCTCTGCTTTCCCATGCGCTACGGCGCCTCCACCGTGCTCTTGGAGAAGCACACTGCCGAGACGCTGCTCGAGACCATCGAGCGCTTCAGGGCCAGCGTGTGCTTCTCGGCGCCGACCATGTACCGCCAGATGGCGGCCATCGCGCGCGACTTCGATCTGTCGTCGCTGAAGCGATGCGTCTCGGCGGGCGAAGCGCTGCCCGACGCCACGCGCGAGCTGTTCCGGGACGCGACCGGGATCGAGATCGTCGACGGCATCGGCTCGACCGAGATGATCCACATCTTCATATCGCACCTGCCCGAGCGGGTGCGCCGCGGCGCGACCGGCTACGCTATCCCCGGCTACCGCGCCACCGTGCTCGACGACGAGGGCCGGGTGTGCGCGCCCGGCACGGTCGGACGCCTCGCGGTGAAAGGGCCCACCGGCTGCCGTTACCTTGCCGACGAACGGCAGAAAGACTACGTGCAGAAGGGCTGGAACATCACCGGCGACGCCTACCTCATGGACGAGGACGGCTACTTCTTCTACCAGGCGCGCACCGACGACATGATCATCTCGGCCGGCTACAACATCGCCGGCCCGGAGGTGGAGGGCGCGCTGCTCGCACACCCGGCGGTGGCCGAATGCGCCGTGGTCGGGGCGCCGGACGTCGAGCGCGGCACGATCGTCAAAGCGTTCGTGGTTCTGAAAAAGGAATTCTCGGGGGACCATTCGCTGGTGAAGACGCTGCAAGACCACGTCAAGAGCGCCGTCGCGCCGTACAAGTATCCGCGCGCCGTCGAGTTCGTCGACGCGCTGCCTCGCACGGAGACGGGAAAGCTGCAGCGGTTCAAGCTAAGGAGCGCCTGATGCAAGTCCTTCAGCCGCCCGGTTGGGCACGACCCAGGGGCTTTGCGAACGGAATCGCCGCGCAAGGCAAGCTGGTGTTCATCGCCGGACAGATCGGCTGGACCGGCCAGGGCGAGTGGCAGGAGCGCTCGTTCGCCGGCCAATTCCGCCAGGCGCTTTTGAATGTAATTACTGTTTTGAAAGAGGCCCAAGGCAAACCCGAGCACATCGTGCGCCTCACCTGGTACGTGCTCGACAAGCGGGAATACCTCGCCTCGCTGAAGGAGGTCGGCGATGCCTATCGCACGCTCATGGGCAAGCATTACCCGACGATGGCGGTGGTGCAAGTGAGCGGCCTGGTGGAAAACGAGGCGCGCCTGGAGATCGAGGCCATGGCGGTAATTCCAGGGAAATGAGCGGGGAAACGAGCGGAGAAATGACATGAAAGTCAGCGTGATCGGCGGCGGCCCCGGCGGCCTTTATTTCGCGCTGCTCGCGAAGAAGGCCTGGCCGCGCTGGGACGTGACGGTTTACGAGCGCAACCGCCCGGACGACACCTTCGGCTTCGGCGTGGTGTTCTCGGACCAGACGCTCGACACCTTCAAGGCCTACGACCTCGTCACCTACGAGCGCATCCGGCGCCGCTTCGCCTATTGGGGCGACGTCGACGTCGTCTACAAGGGGCGCGTGATGCGCTCGGGCGGCAATGGCTTCTGCGGCTGCTCGCGGGTGGCGCTGCTCAACATCCTGCAGGACCGCGGCCGCGAGCTCGGCGTGCAGATGAGATTCCAGCGCGAGGCCCAGGGGCTGGAGGAGTTCGCCGATTCGGACCTGATCGTAGTCGCCGACGGAAGCAACTCGACGATTCGCTCCAGGTACAAGGACCATTTTCAGCCGAGCGTGGATCTGCGGCCGAACAAGTTCACCTGGCTCGGCTCGACCCGGCCGATCGACGCCTTCAAGTATTTCTTCCGCGAGACGCCCGAGGGTGTGCTGCTCGCCCACGTCTACCAGTACGAGCCGGACCGCTCGACGTGGGTGATCGAGATGGACGAGGGCACCTGGCGCAACTTCGGCTTCGACCGGCTCTCCGAGACCGACATGCTGCCGGTGCTCGAGCGGGTGTTCGCCGAGGAGCTCGCCGGCCATCCGCTCATCGCCAACCGCTCCCTGTGGCGCAACTTCCCGAACATCACCAACAAGACCTGGATCAGGCACGAAGGCAACACGAGCGCGGTCCTGGTCGGCGACGCCAAGGCCACCGCGCACTTCTCCATCGGCTCGGGAACCAAGCTCGCGATGGAGGATTCGATCGCCCTTTTCGAGGCCTTGAGGACGCACCCCGAAGTGCGTACGGCGCTGACGCGGTACGACACTGCCCGGCGCGAGGAAGTCGAGAAGACCCAGCACGCCGCCAACGTCTCGCTCGCCTGGTTCGAGCACATGAAGCGCTACTGGGACATGGAGCCGCCTCAGTTCGCCTTCGGCGTGATGTCGCGCTCCAAGCAGATCACCTGGGAGAACCTCGAGCTGCGCGATCCTGCGTTCGTGCGCGAAGTCCACAAGTGGTATGCCACTAAAGCAAGAAATCAAGGCTTCGACCTCTCGCTGGAGGATCCGCCGGTCCCGATGTTCACGCCGTTCCGCCTGCGCGACATGGTGGTCGAGAACCGCGTCGTGGTGTCGCCGATGGACCAGTACTCGGCGAGCGACGGCGTGCCTGGCGACTGGCACTTCGTCCACCTCTGCAGCCGCGCCATCGGCGGAGCGGGGCTGGTCTACGTCGAGATGACCTGCCCTTCCCCCGAGGCGCGCATTTCCCCCGGAGACACGGGCCTGTGGAACGAGGCCCAGCGCGACGCCTTCAAGCGCATCGTCGACTTCTGCCACGCCCACTCGAAGGCAAAGATGTGCATGCAGCTCGGTCACTCCGGGCGCAAGGGCTCGACCCAGCTCGGCTGGGAGCGCATGGATCACCCGCTCGAATCCGGCAACTGGCCGGTGATTTCCGCCTCGCCGATCCCGTTCTACGAGGGCATCTCGCAGCAGCCCCGCGAGGCAACCGCGTCCGAGCTGAAAAAAATTACGGACCAGTTCGTAAGATCCGCCAGGTATGCGAACGAAGCGGGGTTCGACATGCTCGAGCTGCACATGGCGCACGGCTACCTGCTCGCCAGCTTCATCTCGCCGCTGACCAACAAGCGCACCGACGGATACGGAGGAAGCATCGAGAACCGCATGCGCTTCCCGCTAGAGGTGTTCCGCGCGTGCCGCGACGTGTGGCCGCATGCGAAGCCGATGTCGGTGCGCATCTCCGCGACCGACTGGGCGCCGGGTGGGCTGAGCGGAGAGGATCTCATCGCGCTCACGCGGATGCTGAAGGAGGCCGGCTGCGACCTGATCGACTGCTCGACCGGCCAGACCGTGCCGCACCAGCGTCCGGTGTACGGGCGCATGTATCAGGCGCCCTACGCGGACTGGGTGAGAAACGAGGTCGGGATCGCGACCATGACCGTGGGCGCTGTCACCACGCCCGACCAGGTCAACACGCTGCTCGCCGCGGGAAAGGCGGATCTGGTGGCGCTTGCTCGGCCGCATCTCGCCAACCCGTACTTCACGCTCCAGGCCTCGGCCTGGTACCAGCATCTGCCGCAGTACTGGCCGCCGCAATACCTCACGGCGCGCGACCAGGCATTCCGGAACGCCGAGCGCGAGCGCGCCGAGCTG
>DASYPG010000591.1:0-9007 GCA_036006885.1 Burkholderiales bacterium
GCGACGGTCGCCGAGTCGGGATTTCCCGGCTACGAGGGCTACCTGTGGATCGGCGTGCTCGCGCCGCGCGGCACGCCTGAGCCAGCAGTCTCTATCCTTTCATCCTCCCTGGAAAAAGCGGCCCGTTCACCGAAGGTCGCGGCGCGCTTCCAAGCCGACGGCATCGAGACGCCCGCCGGCGGCCCCGAAGAGCTCGGCCGCCTGATCGCGCGCGAGCTCAAGCTCTGGGCGCGCGTGGTGCGCGAAGCGAAGATTACGGTCTCGGATTGAAGATCTCGCCTACTTGCCGGAACGCCAGGCCTGGAGCGGCTGGCCGTTCGAGGTCTTGACGATCTTGTCGAATTCCTCCGACGGCACCTGCTCCATCTTTGCGCCGCTGCAGATGCCGACCCAGCAGGTGGAAGAACCGGCCTTGTAGAACTCCGTGGCCCAGTCCTTGACCATGCCCTTCCGGTCGACGCGGAAGTAGATCACCCGCGCCTGGTGATCCTGCTTGCCGTAGATGCCCGCGACATTGCTCGTCGCCTGGCCGAAGTCGCCGACGTGCTTCATGACCTGGTCGCCGTTCGGCAGCGTCTCGCGCCCGATCAGCTTGCCGAAATCCGGACGCTCGTACATCACCTGGGTGTACGGCTTGCCGAGCGTGTTGTTGAGCTGCGAGTTGTTGATTCCCGAAGCGACCTCATGGCCGATCGAGCTGCATCCCGCCGCGAGCAGCGCGGCAACAGCCAGTGCGAAGAGTTTCATGACGCCCCCTTTTTTTTGGTTCCACACTATCCCCCGGAGGGCCGCACGGCAGCAAGGCAGAAAGTCATAGCACGCGCATAGGCGCGCCGCGCCGCCAGGCGGCGATGTCCTCGACCGCGCCGCGGAAGTAGGCGCTGTAGCTTTCGCGGGTCACATAGCCGAGATGCGGCGTGAGCACGGTGTTGGGGGCGCCAAGCAGCGGGTGGTCCGGCGCGATCGGCTCGTTGTCGTAGACGTCGATTCCCGCGCCGGCGATCGTGCCCTTTTTCAGCGCCGCGGCGAGCGCGGCCTCGTCGACGATCGGACCGCGCGAAGTATTCACGAGGAACGCGCTGGACTTCATCCGGGCGAGCTCGCGCTCGCCGATCAGGCCGCGCGTGCGCTCGCTCAGCACGAGGTGGACGGTGACCACGTCCGAGCGCGCGAGGAGCTCGTCGCGCTCGACCCGCTTCACTCCCGCGCGGCTCGCGCGCTCCGCGTCGAGGTTCTGGCTCCAGGCGAGGAGTTCCATGTTGAACGCCGCGCCAACCTTCGCGATCTGCGAGCCGATAGTGCCGAGCCCGATGATGCCGAGGGTTTTCCCGGAAAGCCCCAATCCCACGGTGCTCTGCCACTTGCCTTCCCGCAGCAAGCGGTCTTCGCGCGGAATCTGCCGGAAGAGCGCGAGGAGCAGACCCCAGGTCAGCTCTCCGGTCGTGCCGCTCGACCCGGGCGTGCCGCAGACGACGACACCGCGCTCGCGGGCAGCCGCCAGGTCGATCGAGGCGTTGCGCATCCCGGTGGTGACGAGGAGCCGCAGGCGCGGCAGCTTCTCGAGCAGCGCGCGTGGAAACGGCGTTCGCTCGCGCATTGCGACCACGACTTCAAAGTCTTTAAGTCTTTGGACGAGCGAATCGAGATCTGCGAGGTGATTGCGGAAAAATTCAACTTCGCACTCGGCTCCCAGGCTTACCCAATCGGCCATTTCGCGCGCGACGCCCTGGTAGTCGTCTAGCACCGCGACACGCATGCGGGCCTCCTAGGCGCGCCGCAGCGCGAGCGCTTCGGCGATCGAGGTCTGCTCGCCGAGCTCCTGCTTGGCAATGGCGTTGCGGTGCACCTCGTCGGGGCCGTCGGCGAAGCGCAGGGTGCGCGCGTGGGCGTAGGCGCGAGCGAGGCCGAAATCGTCCGACACGCCGCCGCCGCCGTGCACCTGCAGGGCCCAGTCGATCACCTGGCAGGCGACGTTGGGCGCCAGCACCTTGATCATCGCGATCTCCTTCTTCGCCGACTTGTTGCCGACGGTGTCCATCTTCCAGGCGGTGTTCAGCACCATGAGGCGCGCAGAATCGATCATGATGCGCGCCTGCGCGATGCGCTCGCGCGTGACGCCCTGGTCGGACACCGGCCGGCCGAAGGCCACGCGCTCGCTCGCCCTGCGGCACATCTTCTCGAGCGCCACCTCGGCCTGGCCGATGAGGCGCATGCAGTGATGGATGCGCCCGGGCCCGAGGCGCCCCTGCGCGATCTCGAACCCGCGGCCCTCGCCGAGGAGCACGTTGGACACCGGCACGCGCGCGTTCTTCAGCTCGACCTCCATATGGCCGTGCGGCGCATCGTCGTAGCCGAACACCGATAGATGGCGCAGGACCTTGACGCCAGGGGTGTCGGCCGGCACCAGCACCATCGACTGCTGGCTGTGCCTCGAAGCGTTGTCGGGATCGGTCTTGCCCATGACGATGTAGACCCTGCAGCGCGGGTCGCCCGCGCCGCTCGACCACCACTTCGTCCCGTTGATCACATATTCATTCTTTTCACGAAGAATTCTGGTCTGAATGTTGGTCGCATCCGAGGAAGCGACGTTCGGCTCGGTCATGAGGAACGCCGAGCGGATCCTGCCTTCGAGCAGCGGCTCGCACCATTGCCTGACGTGCTCGGGCGAGCCGTATTTCAACAGCGTCTCCATGTTGCCGGTATCGGGCGCCGAGCAGTTAAAGACCTCCGGCGCCCAGTGCACGCGGCCCATGATCTCGCAGAGCGGCGCGTACTCGAGGTTGGTGAGCGCGCCGCCGTGCGACTTCGGCCGCCACAGGTTCCAGAGGCCCGCCTGACGGGCCTTCGCCTTGAGCTCCTCGATGACCGGCACCGGCTCCCAGCGCTTATCGCTTCGCACGTGCGCCTCCCACTTGTGCTCGTTGGGATGGACGTGCTCCTTCATGAACGCGCCGAGCTGCTTGCGCAACTCCTGCACCTTGGGCGAGTAGTCGAAGTTCAAGCTGCCCTCCTCTGAATTTTTTCCACCTGCTTCCAACCCAATTCAGCCATGGGCTTCGCGCGCGAGCCGGCGTCCACCGCGTGTTCGCTCGCCGCGGTGCCGTCGACCACGCGCTTGCGGATGCCCTGCAGGATCGCGGCGATGCGGAACAGGTTGTAGGCCATGTAGAAATCCCAGTGCGCCGGATCGATCGCCCTTCTTCCGGTCCGCTCGCAATACCTCGCTACGTACTCTTTCTCCGTTGGGATTCCAAGTTGTGACAAATCGAGGCCGGCGATGCCGCGGAACTGCCCCGGCGGGATGTGCCAGCTCATGCAGTGGTAGGCGAAGTCGGCGAGCGGATCGCCGAGGGTCGAAAGCTCCCAGTCGAGCACCGCGAGGATCCGCGGCTCGGACGGGTGATAGATCGCGTTGTCGAGGCGGAAATCGCCGTGGACCACGGTGGTTCCGGTTGCCGGCGGGATGTTTTTCGGCAGCCAGGCGATCAGGCTGTTCATCGCCTCCATCGGCTCGGTTTCGGAAGCCTGGTACTGCCGGGTCCAGCGCGCGACCTGGCGCTCGATGTAGTTCCCCGGCTTGCCGAAGCTGTCCAGCCCTATTGCTCCAAAATCGATCGAGTGAAGGCGAGCAATCACGCGGTTGAGCTCGTCCCAGATCGCGCCGCGCTCGGCCTTCGACATGCCGGGAAGCGACTGGTCCCAGAGCACGCGGCCGTCGACGAAATCCATCACGTAGAACGCCGTGCCGATGACCGACTCGTCCTCGCACAGGACGTGCGGCCGCGCGACCGGGAAGCCCGTCGGGTGCAGTGCCTGGATGACCCGGAACTCGCGGTCCACCGCGTGCGCCGACGGCAGGAGCTTGCCCGGCGGCTTGCGGCGCAGCACGAAGCGGCGGCCGTCGGCCGCGGTGATCCGATAGGTGGGATTTGACTGCCCGCCCTTGAACTGCTGTATCCCCACGGGGGAACGAAAACCTTCTATTTTCGTTTCTAGGAAAGCTTCGAGTGCAGCCGCGTCGATCCGGTGACGCTCCTCGACGGGCTTGGTGCCGATGAACTGCTCGAACATGCCCGGGCAAGCTTACCCTACAATCCCCGAGGCATGAGCAAGCGCTTTCATGTGGCGCATCTTGCTGACGCGAAGTTCTCGCGCCGCGGGCTGCGTGGCTATTTCGAGTACCGCGACCTCGGCATCAAGCGCGCGACGCGAGGGAAGGTGGTCGCGCACGTCATCCGCGCGCGGCCGCAGAAGGCGCCGCACGGCGAATGGCACACGCACGATTGCGAGGTCCAGTTCGTCTACGTGCTGAAGGGCTGGGCGCTCTTCGAGTACGAGGGCGTAGGCAAGGTGATGATGCGGGCCGGGAGCTGCTTCTATCAGCCGCGCAACATCCGCCACCGCGAGATCCGGCACTCGAAGAACCTCGAGCTGATCGAGATCGTCGCCCCGGCGAGCTTCAAGACCCGGGCTTCGCCTGAAGCCAGAAAGTCACCGGCCCGTCGTTCACGAGGCTGACGCGCATTTCGGCGCCGAAGCGGCCGGTTTCCACGCGTGTCCGGCGGCGCGCGGCTTCGACGAAGCATTCGAACAGGCGCTTGCCCTCCTGCGGCGACGCGCCGCTCGAGAAGCTCGGGCGCGTGCCCTTGCGCGTATCGGCGACCAGCGTGAACTGCGGCACCGCGAGCAGCCCGCCGCCCGCCTCCACTAGGGAGAGGTTCATGCGGCCCTGCGCGTCGGGAAAGATGCGGTAGCCGAGCACCCGCTCGGCGAGGCGTTCGGCCTGCGCCTCGCCGTCGTCGCGCTCGACGCCGACCAGCGCGAGGATGCCGGGGCCGATCGCGCCCACGATCTCGCCCTCGACCGCCACGCCGGCCTCGGCGACGCGCTGGATCAGAGCGATCACGCGATCGTAAAAGCGGCGATCACGCGATGATGTCTGGGATGAGCCGGGTGCGCAGCTTGGCGATCTGGTCCTTGAGCAGGAGCTTGCGCTTCTTGAGGCGCTGCAGCTGCAGACGATCCTGCCCCGGATCGAGCGCGAGGCGATCGATCACGTCGTCGAGGTCGTGATGCTCGATCTCGAGCGCCTGGAGCCGCAGCCGGATCTGCGAGCGCTCTTCGTCGGTCAGGGGGAATTCGGTCACTTCGGGTCCGTCACGCTCCGTGAGAGTCCCGATCGGATCTTGCATCGTATCCCGATGTCAGTAGGCCGTCGAGCCCTTGAAATACTGCGCGCGGTCGATGGTGCGAACCGTGACGCTGCGCACCTGCGCCCCGCGCAGCACCCTGAGTGGGACGTCCACGCCCGCGGCCTCGCGCGACCAGATCCGCGAATAGAACTCGGCGAGCGTATGCACCTCGTCGCCGGCCACCGCGAGTACGACGTCGTCGGCGCGCAGCCACTCTGGCACCGCCGGATGGGTGAAGATGGCCGAGTCGAGTAGGTACTCCCAGCCGCCTGAAAACCCCCGCCGCGACATTACCCGCACGATGCTCGCGCCCTCGCGCCCCGGCGCGCTGATCAC
This sequence comes from Burkholderiales bacterium, assembly GCA_036006885.1. GTDB lineage: Bacteria > Pseudomonadota > Gammaproteobacteria > Burkholderiales > SG8-39 > SCGC-AG-212-J23. The sequence continues at coordinate 5,529 of DASYPG010000591.1, forward strand.
CATGGCGGGGTCGTTCTCGCCGAGTGCAGCCGAATCGCCGAGCGCGAGCGGCGTTCCGCCGAGCGGCGCGGCGAGCTTGAGGAGCCCGAAGCCCGAGATGTGATCGAACGCCGCGACCGTCGCCGGCACCGTGCGGCCTTCCGAGGAGGTCACCTCCACCGCCTGCGCCTCCATGACGAGGTAGCCGATGGTCAGCACGTACTGCTCGCGGATCAGGACGCCGCTGCCGCGTCGCTCCGTGCCGAGGGTTGCGGCGCTGCGCGCGCTCGGAGCGATCTGCGAGCTCACGCCGACAACCGCCGAGAGCGTCTCCTCCGCGCTGGGTTGCGCCAGGGCCGCCGAGGCGGCGAGCGCCATGATCGCGACGAGTGCCCGCATGGGACCTCCTGCTGCGGCCATGATGCGCCTCGTGGCCCCCGGCCCGCAACTGTGTTGAACTAGCGCCCACCCAACCCGGCGACGCATGCGATGCCCAAGCTCCTGGCCTATCTTCCCTGCGAGAAGGTCGTCATCGAGGAAGAATCGAAGAACATCTCGGTGCTGTCGATCCTCGAAACCGTCAACGTCACGCTTGCCCGCGGCGCCGCGGTCCCGGCGCAAAACGCCTCGATCGGCATGGCCTGGGCCATCTTCACGCTGTGGCAGAAGGAAAAGGGCGAGTCCGGCGAGTTCGAGTCGAAGTCGGTGCTCGTGTCGCCCGCCGGCGAGGTGCTCGCGGAGACGCCGGCCGCAAAGCTCGGCTTCGGCACCAACACGCGCCAGCAGGTCGTCAACCGGATGGCGAGCTTCCCGGTCTGGACGCCAGGTCCCTGTCAGCTCAAGCTCATGGTGAAGACCGCGCGCCACAGCGACTACCGCGAGCTCGCCAATGTGGTCGTCACGCTGCGCCACACCTGGGCGTAACTGAATGCGGATCGTGAGCTGGAATGTTCAGTGGTGCCGCGGCGTCGACGGGGTCGTCGATCCTGCGCGCATCGCGGCCGAGCTGCGGCGCATCGCCGACCCCGATGTCGCGTGCCTGCAGGAGATCGCCTCGGGGTTCGCCGATCTGCCGGGGAGCCGCGGCGAAGACCAGCCCGCGCTGCTCGGGCGCGAGATGCCGGACTACGAGGCGGTAGTCGGCTGGGGCGTCGACGTTCCCGGCACTGGCCGCACGCGCAAGCGCTTCGGCAACCTGATCCTGTCGCGCCTGGCGTTCGGTCGCGCGCGGCGCCATTCGCTGCCATGGCCCGGGGCGCCGTCCGAATCCAGCATGCCGCGCGTCGCGGTGGAGGCGATCGTGGATGCGCCCTCCGGTCCGCTGCGAGTGGTATGCACGCATCTCGAGTACTACCTCGCCGAGCATCGCGCCGCGCAGATCGCCCGGCTAGCGCAGCTTCGCCTCGAATGGCTTGCGGAGCGCAAACCCGTGGAGGAACAAGGGCCGTTTCACTCGCAGCCGAGCCCGACGAGCACGATCGTCTGCGGCGATTTCAATCTTCCCCCCGACGATCCGCTGCACCGGAAGATCCTCGACATCGGCTTCGTCGATGCGTGGGAGGCCCTCCATCCGGCCGTGCCGCACCCGCCCACGTTCAGGCTGCACGAGCGCGACGAGGGCGAGTCGCCTTACTGCTGCGACTTCGTCTTCGTGACCCCCGACCTCGTGCCTCGCCTGCGCTCGATCCGGATCGACGCGGACAACCGCGCCTCGGATCATCAACCCCTTATACTTGAGCTCGCATAGCGTCATGACCAAGGTCAAAGTCGAGAAGCTGGCACCCGCCCTCGGCGCGGAAGTCACCGGGGTCGATCTGTCGCAGCCGGTTCAGGCGGGTACCCTGGATGAAATTCGAGGCGCGTGGCTCGAGCACCTCGTGCTGCGCTTCCGCGGACAGAAGCTCTCCGACCCGCAGCTCCTCGCGTTCAGCAAGCTGCTCGGCGAGCTCGATGCGCCCGGTCCGAATCCGTACGGCAAGCCGTTCCTCGCCGAGCATCCCGAGATGAACGTCATCTCCAACATCAAGAACGACGGCGTGCCGATCGGCGGCCTGGGCGACGGCGAAGCGATCTGGCACGCCGACATGACGTATGTGGACACTCCGCCGATGGGCGCAATCCTGTATGCGCTCGAGGTGCCGCCCTCGGGCGGCGATACGTACTGGGCGAACATGTACACGGCATATGAGGCCCTTCCCGCGCGGCTGAAAAAGCGCATCGAGGGGCGGCAGGCGGTGCACGACGCCACCTACAACAGCGCCGGGATCATGCGCAAGGGCTATAAGGAAGTCACCGATCCACGCAGCGCGCCCGGCGCGCGCCATCCGCTGGTGCGCGCGCATCCGGAGACCAGCCGCCTGTGCCTGTTCCTCGGACGGCGGCGCAACAGCTACGTCGTCGGGCTCGAGCTCGCCGAGAGCGAAACGCTGCTCGACGAGCTCTGGGCGCACGCCACCCGCCCCGAGCACACGTTCCGGCAGCAGTGGAAAGCGGGCGACCTTCTCATCTGGGACAACCGCTGCACGCTGCATCGGCGCGATGCCTTCGATCCGGAGGCGCGCCGGCTGATGCACCGCACGCAGATCAAGGATGCGCACTCGAGCCGCGCGCCAGCCCGCGGCTGAAGTCCTGCCGCCGCTCTCCATCGAGCGCGTCGAGGTATTCGGCGTCGCGGTGCCGCTGGTCGGCCCGGGCTTCAAGAACGCCTACCTCACGAAGACGGTGCAGAAGAGCGCGCTGGTGCGCATCACCGCATCGGGCGGAGCGGTGGGACTGGGCAACATCGATCCGTCGCCCGGCTACTCCGCCGAAACCATCGAAGCGTCGCTCGCGGCGCTGCGCGACAAGCTCGCCCCGAGCGTGCACGGGCTCGATGCGGCCAACATCCACCGGCTGAATGCGCGCCTCGACGCGGCGGCGTCCGGGTTTCTCGACGCCAAGGCGGCGATCGAAATGGCGTGCGTCGATCTCACGGCGCGCGCGCTCGGCCTCCCGGTGCACGCTTACCTCGGCGGCGCAGTCAAGGACCGCCTGACGTTCAACGCCTGGATCGGGATCGTCTCGCCGCAGGAGGCGGCGGCCGAGGCAGGCAAGTGGTTCGAGCGCGGATTTCGCTCGGCGAAGATCAAGGTTGGCGGCGGCATCGAGGCCGATCGCGACCGGGTGCGCGCGGTGCGCGAAGCGGTCGGCAATGGCATGGCGCTGCGCATCGACGCCAACGCCGGCTACGACGCGGACACCGCGATCAGCCTCCTGCGCATGGTGCGGCCCTTCGAGCTCCAGCTCTTCGAGCAACCCGTGCCGGCGGACGATCTCGCCGGCATGGCGCGCGTGCGGCGCGAAGCGGACGGCGTGCCGATCATGGCCGACGAGTCGATCCTCGACCATGCCAGCCTCCTCGCCGTGATCCGCGCGCAAGCGGCCGACATCGTCAAGCTCAAAGTCATGAAGCAGGGCGGATTCCATCGCACCGCCGCGATGCTCGCGACGGCGCAGGCCGC
>DASYPG010000592.1:0-4732 GCA_036006885.1 Burkholderiales bacterium
TCAATACCTCGATCCTGGTTTCCCCGGACGGCGCGATCGTCGGCAAGTACCGCAAGGTGCACCTGCCGGGCCACGCCGAGCACAAGCCGAAGGCGGCCTTCCAGCACCTCGAGAAGAAATACTTCGAGGTCGGCGACCTCGGCTTCCGCGTGTGGCGGTTCATGGACACGATCACCGGCATGTTCATCTGCAACGACCGGCGCTGGCCGGAGGCATTCCGCGTGCTCGCGCTGCAAGGCGCGGAGATTGTCGCGCTCGGCTTCAACACGCCCACCGAGAACCTGCATTACCCCGAGCCGCCGGCGCTGCGCGTGCACCACCATCTCATCATGGCGCAGTCGATGGCGTTCCAGAACGCGACCTGGCTGGTCGAGACCGCGAAGTGCGGCCCCGAGGACGGCTTCCGCATGTTCGGCCACTCGCTCATCGTCGCGCCCACGGGCGAGATCGCGGTGAAGAGCCAGACCGAGGAGGACGAGGTCATCGTGTGCGACGCCGACATCGACCTCGCCGCCGATCTCAAGCGCACCATGTTCAACTTCGCGGCGCACCGCCGCCCCGAGCACTACCGCCTCATCGTCGAGCGCACCGGCGCCGAGATCACGCCCGCCAACGACGCGTAAAGATCACAAAGGAGCCATCAATGTTCGTGCTGCAGGTCAACCTCAGGATCAAGCCGGAAAACGTGGACGCGTTCATGAAGAAGGCGCTCGAGAATGCGCGCGACGCGCGCAAGGAGCCCGGCTGCAAGCAGTTCGACGTGCTGGTCGACCCCAAGGACAGCGCCAAGGTCATGCTCTACGAGGTGTACAACGACGAGCAGGCGTTCGAGGCGCACCAGCAGACGCCGCACTTCAAGAAGTACGTCGCCGAGGCGGTGCCGCTCCTCGCCTCGCGCGAGCGGCAGGTGTGGAAGCGGGCTTGATGGACCTGAGGCTCGCCGAGCTCAAACCCCTCGAAACCTACAAGCTGCTGATCGGGCTCGTGATCCCGCGGCCGATCGCGTGGATCTCGACCCGCAGCGCGAACGGCGTCGCCAACTGCGCGCCGTTCTCGTTCTTCAACGTCTTCAGCGAGGACCCGCCGCTCTGCGTGGTCGGCATCAACCCGCGCACGAGCGACGGCGCGATGAAGCACACGCTGAAGAACATCCGCCGCACGGGCGAATTCGTCGTCAACCTGGTCGACGAGGCCACCGCGAACGCGATGCACCTCTCGAGCGAGGAGCTGCCGGAGGACGAGAGCGAGTTCGAGCGCGCGGGACTCGCCGAGTCGCCGGCGGCGCTGGTGCGCCACCCGCGCATCGCGCAAGCCGCGGCGTGCCTCGAATGCCGCCTGTCCCGCCTGATCGAGGTGAGCGCCACTCGCGAGCTGGTGCTCGGCGAGATCCTGCTGGTGCACGCGCGCGAAGGCATTATCGACCCGGCGAGCAAGCGCATCTCCGAGCAGCACTACCGGCCGATCGGCCGTTTGTTCGCCAACCGCTACTGCACCACCCGGCAGCGCTTCAACCTCCCGGGAGAATTGCCGCGGTGAAGCACGGGTCGGCCCCGAAGATCCATATCGCCCGGTGCGTGGCATGGCCGGCGTCGAGACGCTCACCGCAAGGGGCCTGCGCACGGCCTTCGACCGGCACTTCCACGACACCTACTCTTTCGGGCTGATCGTGCACGGCGTGGAGCGTTGCGACATCCACAGATCCAGGCACTTCTTCGAGCCGGGGAGCGTGCCGATGTTCAATCCGGGCGAGGTGCACGATGGCGGCCCGGCGACCGAGCACGGCTGGTCCTATCGCATGGTTTACCTCGATACCTCGCATGTCCCCAGCGAGCGCGCCTTCCCATCGTCGGAGCGGCGCGACGTCCCGGCCCGAGAAGCCGTACGCCGCGTGTTTGACGCAATCGATTGCGGCTCGGATCTCGGCATCGAGGAGGCACTGGCGCGCGCTCTCGACACCCTCCTTGGCAAGATGGATCGGGGTCGTGGGGAGCCGGCGCTGTCGAAAGTCTGCGAACTGATCGATGCGCACTGCTGCGAGCCGCTGCGCCTGCATGACCTTTGTCAGGTGATAGGCGTCTCGCCCACGCGGCTGTTGCGCGGCTTCGAGGCCGCCTACGGACTCACGCCGCACCGCTACCAGCAATCGAGGCGCATCGCCAAGGCCCGGCGCATGATCCTCGCCGGAGCCGCGCTCGCGGACGTCGCCAACGCCTGCGGCTACAGCGACCAGTCGCACCTCAACCGCTGGTTCCAGCGCATCCAGGGCACCACCCCCGGCTGCGTGCGGCGCGCATTTTTCTCCTAGACCTGCGCGGCGTGCGGGTGCGAGTCTCCCGCCATGGCGATGGAAGAGCAACTGCGGCATTACCAGGACAAGCTCGAGTTCGAGATCGACTCCTGGGACCTCAAGGTCGCGCGCGAGGCGGGCGAGCGCGTTGTAGTGATCGACGCACGCTCCCGGCAGGCGTTCGCTCGCGAGCACATCGCGGGTGCGATCAGCCTGCCGCACCGCGAAATGAGCCGCGACACCACGGCGGCCATTGATCGCAACGCACTCATCGTCACCTACTGCGACGGTATCGGCTGCAACGGGTCGACCAAGGGTGCCCTAAAAATGGCCGAGCTCGGCTTTCGCATCAAGGAGCTGATCGGCGGCCTCGACTGGTGGAAGCGCGACGGCCACCCCACTGAAAAATAAACGTGGTCCGTCCCTGATTTAGTGGGTTAAAGAAGCAGGGCGCCGAGGATCCCGCCGGCGGCGAGCAACCAGAGCGGGTTGAGCTTGGTGGCGAGCATGCCGGCGGCGGCTATGGCGGCGATGAGCCAGAGCCGCCAGTCGGGCGTGCCGGGCGTGGCGAGCACCACACCGCCGGAGAGGATCATGCCGACCACGATCGGCGCGATGGCGCGCTGGATGGCCTTGCGCCAGGGCGAGTCCTTGAAGCGGTCCCACAGCTCGGCGACCCACCACGCGATCACGGCGGCGGGAAAGCAGATCGATCCGAGCGCGACGAAGGCGCCGGGGAGCCCCGCGACCTTCCAGCCGATCAGGCTCGCGATCAGCACGTTGGGGCCGGGCGCGGCCTGCCCGACGGCAAAGGCCTGGATGAAATCCGACGGCGTGAGCCAGCCCTTCACGTCCACCACGTAGCGCTGCATCTCGGGCATCACCGACGGAAGGCCGCCGACCGAGACGAGCGACAGGAGCGCGAAGTACAGGCCCAGCTCGACCAGGCTCACAGCCAGCCCCGCCGCGCGGCGATGAGCGAGATGCCGAGGCCCACCGGCACGACGACGAGGAGCGAGACGCGCGCCAGCGCCACGAGCACGAAGCACGCCGCGATCAGGACGAGCGCGGCGGGCTTTTTCGCGAGCGGGCGGCCGAGCTTGACCGCCGTGCCGATGAAAAGGCCCGCCCCGGCCGCGCCGACGCCGGTCACGATCGCCTTCAGCGTCAGGTTTGAAGAGAGATCGCTGTACACCATGAAAAGCCCGAGCACCCAGATGAACGGCAGCGCCATCAGCCCGAGGAAGGCGACGATCGAGCCGGAAAGGCCGAACCAGCGCTTGCCGAGCACGATGGAAGCGTTGCCGATGTTCGGCCCCGGGAGGAACTGGCACAGGCCAATGGTCTCGGTGAAATCGGCATGCGTGAGCCAGCGCCGTTCCTCGACCATGGTGCGGTAGGCCCAGGGCATCACGCCGCCGAAGGAGCGCGCGCCGATCCAGACAAATCCGGTGAAGAGATCCCGCAGGTCCTTCGGCGGGGTGACCGGCGTTTCCCGGACCTCGCTCAAGCTTCCCAGCCCTTCATTCCCAACCTAACCTCACGCGCCCGATCGCCATGGTCACCGCCGCCTGGGTCGGCTCGACCACCGGGATGCCGACCGCGCGCTGCAGCGCCTTGCGGTAGCGGGCCATACCCGCGCAGCCCATGACGATCACGTTGGCGCCATGCTTCTCGCGCAGCGTGCTGCCGACTTCCGCCATGCGGCCGAGCGCGCGGCTCTCGTCCGAGATCTCGGCGACCCCGAGCCCGACCGGGAGCTCCGCGGCCAGGCGGTCCATCACCCCCAGCGCGCCCAAGTAGCGCAGGTGCCGCGGGATCGATTTCTCGAGGATCGCGATCACGCCGAACTTGTGCCCGAGAGTGAGCGCCGTGAGGATGCCGCACTCGGCGATCCCGAGCACCGGCTTTCTCGTCGCCTCGCGCACCGAATGCAGCCCCGGGTCGCTGTAGCAGGCGATCACGAAAGCGGAATATCTCGAGTCCAGGGATTCGACTTTTTTTGTGAGCGGGACGATGACGGAATCGACATGCTGCTGCGTCTCGATGCCGGGGGGACCTTCCTTCAAGGTCGCGGTCTCGATCGCCGGGCCGCCCGCGATGCGCAGCGGCTCGCACGCCGCGTCGATCTCGCGCGTCATGGACTCGGTCGAGTTGGGATTGATGACGAGGATCGTGGCGCTCATGGCTTCCCTTCAATCGCGGGAGGAACTATAACGTACGCGTATGGCGACCCCGGTCACCGAGGCGGCGCAGCGCATCTTCGCCGACCTCGCCGATCCGCAGGCGGTAAACCGCGACGCGAGCGGCGCGTGGAAAGCCCCGCTCTGGCGGGCGCTCGAGGAAGCGGGCCTGACCCTCGCCTGGGTGCCCGAGGCGCTGGGCGGCGCGGGCGCGCGGCTCGCCGAGGGCTTCGAGGTGCTGGCCGCGGCGGGACGCCATGCG
>DASYPG010000593.1:0-3577 GCA_036006885.1 Burkholderiales bacterium
CCTCGACCTCGATGCCGAGCTCCCAGCGCCGCTTACCCAGCGCCGTACGGGCGAAGGCGTCGTCGCAGCCGGCGCCGGCGCGCAGCTCGATGCGCGCGAGCCGATGCGCGGCGTCCTGCTCCCAGTACCAGTCGTTCGACAGGCTGCCGAGGAGCGGACGCCCGGTCGGTTTCGCGGGCGCGCGCCTTTTTCTTATGCGTGTCGCCATGGCCCCTTCACAGATTCCTTAGGGGAATCTACCTTATCTCGCTGTCCGAAGCTTGGAGCAAATGCGCGATCGAGTTCGCATAGTAGCGAAGCAGCGGCAATTCTTCCTCCCGCGCGCTGAACAGGCCTTCGCGCTCCTCCACCAGGCGGCGCAGCGTCAGCATGCGCAAGCCTACTGTCAGGGCATAGTCGAGGTCGCGCCTCGGCACGTAGACGTGCGCGCCTTCCAGGCGCTGCAGCAGCCGGCCGGTCTCGGCCTTGAGATCGAGCGCGGTGAGCGAGCGCCTGGCGAGAAAAACGTGGGCAATCAGCGCGACCGGCACCACCGGGACGACCCGTCCGACCGCGTCCATGAGGGTACGGCCCAGGCGTGTCACGGCCAGCCGGCGCTCTTCGCCGGACAGGCGCTGGAAATCGACGTCATACCCGCGCATCGAGATCGGTGTGCCGAAATTCACACACGCGTAGCCGAAGCGGTGCCACTCGCTTCTCAGCGCGAGGCGCAGGTTGTGCAGGAGGAACCGCACCGTGCCCCAGACCGTCTTTGCCCGGCCCTGCCGCTCACCGGTCAGAGATGCCATGAGGGTCCGATCTTCGAGCACGCGGTCGTAATTGATGCCGAGCGGCACGAACACCAGGTCGCGCTCGCCGTCGCGGCGGAATCCGCGCAGCATGTAGTCGAGCACGCCCAGGCGCGGCTCGCGCATGCGGCCGTCGCGCGACAGGCCGCCCTCGGGGAACACCGCCTGCGGCACGCCGGCCTCGGTCGCCATCGCGATGTAGCGCTCGAGCACGCGCCGGTAGAGCTCGTCGGCGGAGTTGCGGCGCACGAAGTACGCGCCCATGGAACGGATGAGCGCCGAGAGGGGCCACAAACGCGCCCATTCGCCGACCGCGTAGGAGAGGGTGGTCTGCTCGGCGGCCAGATACGCCGCCAGCACGTAGTCCATGTTCGAGCGGTGGTTCATCACGAACACCACGGTCGCGTCGGGGTCGATCGCCGCGATGCCCGCCGTGTCGACGTAGCCGAGCCGCACGCGGTAGAGCGACTGGGCGAGCTTGCGCCCCGCCCAGTAGCCGAGGCGGAAGTAGAGGTAGGCGTTGAAGGCCGGCACGATCTCGCGCGCGTAGCGCTCCACCTGCTTCAGCACCTTGGGCAGCGGCAAGCGCTTGTCGCCCGCGTAACGCTCCGCCGCCTGCAGCACCTTCGGGTCGGTGGTCAGGCGGTGAATCAGGGCTTGCCGGCGCGTGCGCTGGAACGGCCGGATGCCGATGCGAAGGCGCGTCGACAGCTCGTCTGCCACCTGGTTTGCCGGGCGCGCGAGGATCCAGCGCAGGCAGGGGACGAGGAGCTTGTCGTACGCCGCCCACGCCGCGAGCAGCGCCGCGGGCAGCGCGAGCCAGACCGGTACCGCGAGGGTTTCGCCCATGGGCCCTCGCTATACTGCCAACATGAGCCGCGCGCAAGCCATCCTCGCCGCCGAGCGCTACTTCGACGAGGGGCGGTTCTTCGAAGACCTCGCGCGCCGCGTCGCGATCCCCACCGAAAGCCAGAACCCCGCGCGCCGCGCCGAGCTCGAGCGCTACCTCGAGACGGAGGTCGCGGAAAGCCTCGAGCGCATGGGATTCGGCTGCCGCATCGTGCCCAATCCCGCCGCCGGATACGGCCCGTTCCTCGTCGCCGAGCGCATCGAGGACGCGAAGCTGCCGACCGTGCTGAGCTACGCCCACGGCGACGTGATCCGCGGCCAGGAGGGCGAGTGGCGCGCCGGGCTCGAACCCTGGAAGCTCTCGCGCGAGGGCGAGCGCATCTACGGCCGCGGCACCGCCGACAACAAGGGCCAGCACACCATCAACTTCGCCGCGCTGGAAACGGTGCTGCGCGCGCGCGGTCGCCTCGGCTTCAACGTGAAGCTCCTGGTGGAAACCGGGGAAGAGGTGGGCTCGCCCGGACTGGCGGCGCTCTGCGAGCGCGAGAAAGCCGCGCTCGCGGCCGACGTGCTCATCGCTTCCGACGGTCCGCGCCTCCAGCCCGGCCGGCCGACGCTGTTCCTCGGCTCGCGCGGCGTGCTCAACTTCGATCTCGCGCTCGAGCTGCGCGACGGCGCGCGCCACTCGGGCAACTGGGGCGGCCTGCTCGCCAATCCCGGCATCGTGCTCGCCCACGCCATCGCCTCGATCACCGACCGCCGCGGCGCGATCCAGGTGCCGGAATGGAGGCCTGCGAGCCTGACCCCCTCCGTGAAAGACGCTCTCAAGAATCTTTCAGTTGACGATGCGGAAGACTGGGGCGAGCCTGGCCTCACGCCGGCCGAGCGCGTGTTCGGCTGGTCGAGCTTCGAGGTGCTCGCGTTCGTCACCGGCAACCCGCAGCGCCCGGTGAACGCGATTCCGGCCCGCGCCTCGGCGCATTGCCAACTGCGCTACGTGGTAGGGATCGATCCGCAGGACATCGTGCCGGCGCTGCGCCGGCACCTGGAGCGCGAAGGCTTCGGCACGGTAAAGGTGACGGCGGCGCGAGAAGGCTTCTTCCGGGCGAGCCGCCTCGACCCGGCGCATCCCTGGGTGCGCTGGGCCGAGGCGTCGATCGAGCGCACCGCCGGCGCGAAGCCCGCGATCCTGCCGAACCTCGGCGGCTCGCTGCCGAACGACGTGTTCGCCGAAACCCTCGGGCTGCCCACCCTGTGGGTGCCGCACTCCTACGCCGGCTGCTCGCAGCACGCGCCCGACGAGCACCTGCTCGCGGACGTCGCGCGCGACGGTTTGCGAATCATGACCGGTCTTTTTTGGGATCTTGGAGAGTCAAATCCTGGCGCGCTCCCGCGCAAACAGGTATAGGCCGCTCCCGACGACGATCGCCGCGCCGACCCCCACCGCGGGCGCCGGCACGTCGCCGAATACGAGATAGCCGAAGAGCGCCATGTAGAGCACCTGCTGGTAGAGGAACGGCGCGATCACGGTGGCGGGCGCGTAGCGGTGCGCGAGCGCGAGCAGGTAGTGGCCCAGGCCTCCCAGCGCGCCCATAAGGCAGGCAAGCGTCCATTCGAGCCCGCCTGAGGGCGCCTGCCAGGCCGCGAGCGCGAACGGCGCGAGCAGGATCGCCGCCCCGACCGCGGGGAGGTACTGGATGGTCTCGGGCGAGTCGTACGCCGCCAGGCGCCGCGTCATCAGGTTGAACATTGCATAGAGGCTCGCGTTCACGAGCGCGAGCAGCATGGCGGGGTGGAAATCGGCGCTGCCGGGCCGCACGATCACCAGCACGCCGGCGAAGCCCGCCACGATCGCCGCCCAGCGGCCCCGGTCGATCTTCTCGCCCAGCATCGGCGCGGCCATGAGCGCGGTGACGATCGGCACGATGAACATGATCGAG